>DATKBQ010000218.1:0-5283 GCA_035546375.1 Planctomycetota bacterium
CCGGGGATCGAGGAGGCGCTGGTCGATCTCTTCTTCGACGCCGAGACCTCCGGCGGGCTCCTGATCGCGATCCACCCCGAGCGCGCGGCGGCGCTCGAGCGCGAGCTCGCTTCGCGCGGCGTGCCTGTGCACGCGATCGGCGAGTTCACGCCCGCCGGCTCGGGCGACGTGTCCGTCGAGCTCGTCTGAGCCCGGCGGCTCACGCGCTCGCTACGGCGTGGACCGCGCTGCCGCGCGCCAGGAAGGCCTCGGCCGGCAGCCGCTCGAGCCTCGTCCGCGCAATCGCGAGGCACGCAGCGCGCTTCTCGGGCGACAAGGCGTCGAAGCGCCGCTTGCTGCGGCCGACCTCGGTGCGCAGCCGCACGAGCTGCTCGAGTTCCAGCCTGCGCTCGACGGGCTCTTGCCAGGCTCGGATCGAGGTCCAGCCTGCGCGGGCGAGCAGACCCTCCAGCTTGTCGGGCGTGTCCACCAGCTCGTGCTGCGCGAGGTCGGAGAACTCCTCGAGCGGCGGCGCGCCGTGGGCGTCGAGGGCTTCCGTCCAGGCGCGCGTCGCATCCGACTCGACGTCGCTGCCCCAGGTGAGCGCGGCGAGGCGCCCGCCGCCGCGCACGACCCGCCGCAGCTCGGCGAGCGCTTGCGCGGGGTCGGGCAGGTGGAAGAGGACGAAGAAGCACAGCGCAAGGTCGAAGCTTTCCCCGGCGAGGCCGAGGCACGATGCGTCCGCGACCGCCAGCCGCGCGGACCCCGGCGCCAGCGCGAGCATCCCCGGCGAGCGGTCGACTCCGAGCACGAGCGCGCCGGGGAAGGCCCGCCGCACCGCGGGCAGGAGCGTGCCGACGCCCGTCCCGACGTCGAGGACGCGCGCCACGTCCGGGGATTGGAGCTCGCTCAGGAAGGCGCGCCCGATCGGCTCGAGCAGCGGCGCCCAGAGATCGCGATAGGCGCGCGCCTGGCTCGCGTAGCGGTCCGCGAGCTGCCGGACGCGTTCGTCTTCCGTGCGGGACAAGTGGCCGCAGGAGTGTACGCCCCGATCCGGAGCGCGCTCAGGCCTGCTGCAAGACCCGCCGCACGCGCCGCCAAGCCAGCCAGCAGAAGCCGAGCAGCGCGCAGAAGGACAGGCTCCAGGTCCACGGGCTCTCGACCATGTGCTTCCACTTCGAGCCCAGGTATTCCGCGAGCAGCGCGTAGATGACGACCGCCATCGCCGCGCCCACGCCCACCGTGAAGAGCGTCGTCGTGCGCGCAAGCCCGACCAGCCGCGCGATCAGCGTGCCGGTGACCGCTCCCGAGGCCGGCAGCGGCAGGAACACGAAGAACATCACGCCGCCCACGGCCATGCGCTTGAGGCCCGGATAGAGGATCAGCGTGGTGGCCGCCTTGGCGTGTGCGCGGCGCAGCCAGGCGCCGGCGATCGGCAGGCGCTCGAGGCGCGCCAGGCCGGTCAGGAGGAGCAGCGAGACCAGTAGGTCGAGCACCCAGGCGACGAGCGCCAGCATCCACGGGCCGAAGGGCTGGCCCTCGATCGCGCCCCAGAAGATCCAGAGCTTGCTCAGGAAGACCAGGCCCGCGGCGGTCCACAGCGCCGCGAGCCCCTGCCAGCCCGCCTCGATCCCGTACAGGACGAGCAGCGCGCCGGTCCCGCAGAGGATCGCCGCCGCCATCCAGCGGAAGCGGCGGTCCTCGTCGACGCGCATACGCTCGAGCATGGGCGCAACATTCTTCCCAGGCGAGGGAGGCTTGGAAAGGATAGGAGGGCGTGTCGCACCGAGAGCAGCACCCCGAGGCGCACCCCGAGGGCCGGCCGTGGATCCTCGGCCGGCGCGGCGCGGCGCGCGAGGCGCCGGAGAACACCCTGGCGAGCCTGCGCCGGGCCGTGGAGCTCGGCCTGGACGGCTTCTCCTACGATCTGCGCGCCTGCGCCAGCGGGGAGCTGGTCCTCCTGCACGATTCCACCCTCGAGCGCACCTCCGACGCGCGCGGCCCGCTCGCCGCGCGCACGCTGCCGGAGCTCTCAGGGGTCGACGCCGGCGGCTGGTTCGAGCAGCGCTTCGCCGGCGAGCCGCTGGCCCTGTTCGAGGAGGCGCTCGAGGTGGAAGGCCGCCGCGCGGGCGCTTGGCCTTTGCACTGGATCGAGCTGCAGGAGCTGGGACTCGCGCCCGCGCTCGCGAAGGCGCTGGCCGGCAGCGCGCGCCGCTCGGACGTGCGCGTCGCGTCGCCGAGCCGTCCCGTGTGCCTCGAGGCGCGCGACGCAGGGCTCGCCGTCCTGTACGTCGTGCACGAGGCCGACGACGAGGCCCGCGAGTTCGTGCGCGCCGAGTGGCTCGCCGGATGCGCGGCGCGCGGCGGCGGATGGTCGACGGCCGCGGGGCGCAAGCCCTGGACCTGCGAGCGCTGGGCGCTCGGCGTCGAGGATCCCGAGGAGCTGCTCGACGCCTGCCGGATGGGGCTGGACGGGGTGGTCACCGACGAGCCGCGCCGTGCCCTGGCGGTGCGCGAGCTCGCGCGCGCCGCGCCGGAGATCGGTTTCTACCCGCTCTGGGCACCGCCGCTGCTCGTGCAGCCGGCCTCCGCGCCGGGCCGGGGAGCGGAGTGGTGCGGGAGCTGGGAGCTGGTCGCGCGTGTGCAGAATCCCTTCGACGTCACAGCCACCGTCGGGCTCGACTTCGCGGTGCGCCGCGGCGCCTTCGAGGCGCACGGATTGCGGGCGCCGATCAAGCTGGAGCCCGGCGAGGACCGCGACGTGCCCTTCGAGCTGCGCGGCGGCTCGTGGAGCCCGGGCGGCGACCCGCTGCTCGTGGCGAGCTTCCGCTGGGGAGAGGCGCGGCGGCTCGTCCTCGACGCCACGCTGCGCCGCGTGCGCGAGGCGGTGCTCGGGCGCACGACTTTGCGCCTGCCGCTGCTCGCCGAGGAGCCGCGCCAGGCCCCGGCGAGCCTGAGCCTGCGCCGGCGCGGGCGGGATCTCTTGCTCGCGATCGAGAACGCGGGCGGGCTGGACGACGCGCACCTGTTGGTGCACCTCGAGGGCCTGTACCGCCGCGCCGGGCGCGGGCTGCGGCTGCGGCTGCCGGCGGACTTCGACCGGCGGCCGGAGGGGATCGCCTTCAGCGCGGGGATCGAGGGGCTCGAGTCGACGCCGCGCGGCATCGAGCGGCGGGTACGCCGCTGGGCGGGCGGGATCCCGGAGGGATTGGGCTCGGGCGCGCCGGGGCGGCTCTACTCCGCGGGGAGCGCCTGAGATGGGCGCCGGCCACGACCACGGCGCCCCGCGCCGCCACGCGCGCGCCCGCAACCGGCGCCGGCTGGCGTGGACGCTCGGCCTGATCCTCAGCTACATGGTGGTGGAGGTCGTCGGCGGGATCCTGAGCGGCTCGCTGGCCTTGCTCGCCGACGCGGGGCACATGCTGTCGGACGCGGCGGCGCTCGCGCTGGCGCTCTTCGCGATGTACATGTCCGCCAAGCCGGCGAGTCCGCGGCGGACGTACGGCCTGTACCGCGGCGAGATCCTGGCCGCGCTGGCGAACGGCGGAGCGTTGATCGCGCTCTCGCTGTTCGTCTTCATCGAGGCCTGGCGCAGGCTGCGCGAGCCGTCGCAGGTCGAGGCCGGGATGATGCTCGGCGTGGCCGCAGGCGGCCTGGCGGTGAACCTGATCGCGCTCTGGATCCTGCGCGAGGGCCGGAGCGAGAGCCTGAACGTGCGCGGCGCGTGGCTGCACGTGGTGGGGGACACGCTCGGTAGCGTGGGCGCGATCGCTTCGGCCTTGTTGATCGCCGGTTTCGGCTGGCTGTGGGCCGACCCGGTGGCCTCGATCCTGATCGCGTGCCTGGTGATCTACTCCTCGTGGGCGCTCCTCAAGGAGACGGTGTCGGTCTTGATGGAGAGCGCTCCCGGCCACATCGACGTCGACGAGCTGCGCGGCGCGATGGTGGGGGCCCAGGGCGTGGTCGACGTGCACGACCTGCACGTGTGGACGATCACCAGCGGGATCGAGTCGCTGTCGGCGCACGTGGTGATCGAGCACGCGGTCGAGGCGCGCGGCGTGCTGGCGGAGATGCGCCTGATGCTGCACGAGCGCTTCGGCATCGACCACATCACGCTGCAGATCGAGCCGGAGGGCTTCGAGGAGCGGCCGGTGCCGTTCTGAGGACGCGCTCGCCAGCCGCGCGCACGAGGCACGGGGGGCGCTTGAAGGTCCTCGGTTCGCGTGCTTAGCTAGGCGGCCCAGAACCGGGAGCGGATCGGCGCTGGTGTGCTGCCCGGCCTTCAAAGCCGGTCGGGTTCCGTGAACAGCGGGACCGGTGGGTTCGATTCCCATGCGCTCCCGCCAATCGCTCGAAGCCGGGCGCGGCTCCGGGCACGGGCGGAGGTCGCCAGCACTGTCCGCGCGGTAGCGGCGGCTACCGGCCATCGCCGTGTCGTTTCGCCCCGCCCGCTCGCGCCGGTTAGCCTCCTCCCGTGGCCACGCCCCGGACCCCCCCCCTCGAGCCCGCGCTGGCGCTGGCGCCCGCGTGTCTCGCGGCGATCGGGCTCCTGGCCTACGCGCCGCCGGCCCCCGCTCCGGCGCCCGAGCGCGTCGTGCACATCCGCATCGAAGGTCCCCTCGACGTCGGCACGCTCTCGCTCGTGCAGCGCGCCGCGCGCGAGGCGCGCTCGAGCGACTCGCCGCTGCTGGTCGAGATCGACACCCCCGGCGGCGAGGTCGAGCTGATGTGGCAGATCGCCCGCGCGCTCGACGAGGCCGCCAGCTCCGGCACCTTGACCGCCGCATGGGTCCACGACCGCGCGCTCTCCGCCGGCGCGCTGATCGCGATCTCCTGCACGCGGCTCTACATGCGCCCGCAGGGCGTGATCGGCGCCGCCGCGCCGGTCATGTTCCGCCCCGACGGTACGATCGGCGCCGCTCCCGATCCCACGATGCAAGCGAAGGAAGAGGCCGCCCTGCGCTCGCTCTTCCGCGGCTGGGCCGAGCAGCACGGCCGGCCGCCGGCCCTGGCCGAGGCCATGGTCGCGCGCGAGGTCGGCGTGCGCCAGGTGCGCGACGGGGGTGAGCTGCGCCTGATCACGGAGTCCGAATGGGACGACGCGCGCATGCGCGGCGATCCTCCCGAGCTCGTGCGCACGGTCGTGCGTGCGGGTAACCTGCTCTCGCTCAGCGGCGCCGAGGCGGTCGAACTCGGGCTCGCCGACGGGCTCGCCGACAGCGCCGAGGAGGTGCTCGACAAGATCGGCGCCGGCGGAACCGAGATCGTGGCGCTCGAGCGCACCCGCTCCGAGGACATGGCGGC
>DATKBQ010000219.1:0-6751 GCA_035546375.1 Planctomycetota bacterium
GGCGAGGGTCGCCATGAGCGCGGAGGCGAGGTCGGCCTTGAGCAGGTGGCTGTGGACGCGCTCGGCCCAGCGCATCTGCGACCCGAGCTCCGCCACGCCGCGCGGGCGGGGCGCGACCTGGCCCACCCAGCTCGCGCCGGCGGCGCGCAGGTCGCCGGCCAAGCTGCCCTTGCCCTTCAGCCAGGCCACGCGCACCTCGTGCCCGCGCCGCACTTGGCCTGCGACCTGCGCCAGGAGGTGCATCTCGGCGCCGCCGACGTCGAGCGTCGTGATCACGTGCAGGATCCTCACGCGACCTCCGCGTAGAGCCGGAGCAGCCCCTCGCGCATCCGCTCCAACGTGTAGCCCGCGAGGACGCGCCGCCGACCCTCCGCGCCCAGGGCCTCGCGCGCCCCGCGCGAGAGCGCGGCCATCTCGGCCATGGCCTCGGCGAGCTCCTCCACCGATTCCTGGCCCACGATCCGCCCGCAGCGGGAGTCCCCCACCAGCTCGCGCGCGCCGTCGACGTCGCTCGCCACCACCGGCCGCCCCGCGGCGAGCGCCTCGAGGACGGCGTAGGGCATGCCCTCCCAGCGCGAGGGCAGGACCAGGAAGTCGCACGCGGCCACGATCGCGGGGACGTCCGTGCGCCAGCCGAGGAAGCGCACGCGCCGCTCGAGCCCGAGGCGCCGCGCCAGCGCCTCCAGCCGCTCGCGCTCCTCGCCGTGGCCGACCAAGAGCAGCCGCAGCTCCTCGTTGCCGGGTCGCGCGAGGGCCTCCAGCGCGAGGTCCTGGCCCTTGGCCGCGTTCAGGAGGCCGACCACGGCGCACAGCGGCGGCCCGGGCTCGACGCCCAGCTCGGCCCGCGCGATCGGCCGCGCCGCGAGCCAGGGCGCGGGGTCGATCCCGTTCGCCACCACGCGGATCCGCGCGGGGTCGACGATCCCGCTGGCGCGCAGGGTCGCGGCCTCGCCGGCGGAGACCGCCACGAAGCGCTCCGTCGAGCCGGCGAGGGCGCGCTCGACCTCCCGGTAGAGCCCGCGCGCGAGAGGCGAGAACATGCTCCGGAACAGGAACGCGAAGGTGTGCGGGGTGTGCACGCGCACGCCGATGCCGCTCGAGAGCGAGGCCAGCCGGCCGAGGACGCCAGCCTTGCTCGAGTGGGTGTGCACGACGTCCGGGCGCAGGCGCGCGAGCAGGCGCTCCAGCTCGCGGAGCTGCGCGCGGTCGCGCCGAGGCGAGACCTGGCGCACCATCGCCAGCTCGTGGACCGCGACGCCCTCCCGCGCCAGCGCCTCGAGGTCGCCGCGGAAGTCGCGCTGGCGCTCGGCGGCGGCCACCACCGCGACCTCGACCCCTGCCGCGCGCAGCGAGCGCGCGCAGTCGACCAAGTGCCGCCGCGCGCCGCCGATCGTGCACTCCATCACGTGCACCACGCTGAGCCCGCGGGCCCCCGGCGCGCGGGCCGCGGCGCCGTCCCGGCTCGGCATCGCGGGCCGGCCCGCGGGCTCCGGTGACTCGCCGCTCACGGATCGCCGGCGCCGGCGGTCAGTACGCGCCGGTCCCCTTGGCGACCGCGAACACCGTGAGACCGATGATGACCACGTCCAGGAGCAGCGACTGGTTCTCGATGTAGTAGATGTCGTAGTCGAGGTTCTCGTGGATCGCCTCGCCGCGCGCGTAGGAGATCTGCCAGAGGCCGGTCAGGCCCGGCTTGACCTTCAGGCGCTCGCGCTGCATCGGCCCGTAGCCGGCGACGATGAAGGGCATCTCGGGCCGCGGCCCGACCAGCGACATCTCGCCGCGCAGGACGTTGAGGACCTGGGGCAGCTCGTCGAAGCTGTAGCGCCGCAGCCACCGCCCGATGCGCGTGATGCGCGGGTCGTCCGGCGCGCGCGGCTTAGGCGCGTCGCCGCTCATGTTCATGTGCATGGTGCGGAACTTGATCATGCGGAACGGCTTTCCGTTCCGGCCGATCCGCGTCTGCAGGAAGAACACCGGGCCGGGCGACTCGCGCTTGATCAGGAGCGCCGGGATCAGGAAGAACGGGGCGCCGACGGTCAGCACCAGGAGCGAGACCGCGACGTCCAGCGTGCGCTTGAGCGCCGCGCCGGCCAGGCTCTGGGGGCGGTCGATGCGCGTGATCAAGGGGATCGAGTCGAGGCTCTCGATGCGCACCTTGTGGGAGAGCAGGTGGTAGAAGCGCGGGACCACGTGGTAGGCGACGCCGAGGGCCTCCAGGCGCTCCATCACGCCCATCACGTGCTCCTCGCTCGCCTCGGGCATGGCCACGAAGACCTCGCTGACCTTGTAGCGCCGCACCAGCCAGTCGAGGTCCTCCAGCGTCCCGACCACCGGGGTGCGCTGGATCGTCTGGCCGACCTCGCGCTCGTCCTCGCCGACGAAGCCGGCGAGGTTGAGGCCGAGCGTCGGCACCAGGGAGAACTTCTTCTGCAGCCGTCGCGCGGTCTCGCCGCTGCCCAGGATCAGGACGTTGCGGTTGCCGATCCCGCGCCGGTGCAGGAGCTGGATCACCTTGAAGGAGGCGAAGCGGCTCGCGATCGTGAGCACGAGGACGAAGCCGAAGGCCAGCACGATCGCCATGCGCGAGAAGCGCCAGTAGCCCTCGGCGTCGATCTGCAGATCCACCATGCGGTGCAGCGTCACGAGGTAGCGGAACGCGCCCCGGTCGGGGATGTTCGTCGCGCGCAGGAAGACCAGCAGCACGTGGACCACGAGGAACGAGGTCAGCGTGCTCTTGGCGATGGCCTTGAACTCCTCGATGTTCAACAGGCTCTTGAGCGGGCTGTACATCCCGAAGGCGTGGAAGCACAGCAAGCTGACCGCGGCCGTCAGCAGGAAGACCTCGCGGTAGTCGGCGAGCCGCGTGGGCTCGCGCCAGGACACGTACTCGCGGAGCTGGTAGCCGAGCCAGCAGGCGAGGAGCACCACCGCCAGGTCGATCAGGACCTGGGCGGACAGCATCAGCGGCTCGTAGAAGCGCCGCACGAACGCCCCCGGGAAGCTCATGGCCGGGGGGCGGGCGCTGGGTCGGGCGCGGCCGTCGGCCTGGGGGGGTTGGTGAGGGGTCTCACTCGCGGGGGATGCGCCATGGCGGGCCGGTCCTCGGAGAGCGCCCTCTGCGCTGGGCCGGCCTCGACGCGGGGGGCCCGAGCCGGCTCCGGCGCCAATCTACCGCTCCCGTCGCGGGGGTGGCAATCCGGCGGGGCTGCGCCCCAGCCCGACGAGCGTACCGAAAGAGCGCTCGACCTCAACGAGGGCAGGCAAGACAAGAGAAACCGCCTACTCGCGCCGCGCCCTGCGGGCGCGGCTGCGGCACGGGCTCGCTTCGCTGGCCCCCCGAAACCGATGCGCGCGCCGCGCCCTGCGGGCGCGGCTGCGGCACGGGCTCGCTTCGCTCGCGTGCCGCGAGCTCGCCGTCTTGGCCTCGGGAACTGGACTCATTCTGGGCGCTCCTGGGGGCCAAGACGTCTCGCGCCTGCGATTTCCGGCGGACCCGGCGCGTCCTCGTCGAGGCTCCTCGTCGGTCGAGGCCCCGCGAGCCGCTCCAGGAGCGCAGGCACGGTATCGGCACAGCGGCCCGCTTGGCTTGGGAAGTGCAGCCTGAAGGCCGCGCCTCCGCCCCAGGTCGCGCGGTCGGTGACGGCGCGCAGGGCGGCCCAGGGCACCCCGGCGGCAGCGGCCACGCAGGCCGCGGCGGCGGTCTCCATGTCGGCCACGCACGGCCCGGCGAAGGCGCGCGCCAGGCGCAGCCTTCGCCAGAGCGAGAGCACAGGCCGGTCGGCGGTCAGGAACCAGCCCTCAGGGCCGGGCGCGACCTCCCGCCAAGCCTCGCGCAATCCGCGGTCGGCGGCCGGCGCGCCGCCGCCCATGCGCGCGGCGTCGGTCTGCACGGCGCGCGTGCAGTGGACCAGGGCGCCGGGCCCCAAGGCTTGGCGCAGGCCCCCGCAGACTCCGACGACCAGGAGGCCCGCGCTCGCGCCTTCGGAGAGGAGCAGCGCGGCTCCGCGCGCGGCGTGCACCTTGCCCACGCCGGAGGCGCAGGCGAGCACCCGCCGTCCGGTCAGCTCCAGCTCGAGGATCTCGATCCCGTGGAGCGTGCGGCGCGCGCGCGCCCGCTCCGGCAGCTGGCCCAGCTCCTCGCGCAGGGCGCAGAGGACGCCGATGGCGCCGGGGGCTTTTCCGGGTGTGACGCCGACCATGGCACCTTATTGTGACCCGCCGCGATGCGCCGGAGCGACGTCGTCTTCTTCCTGACCGGCGCCGCGGCGCTGGTCCACGAGACCATCTGGGCGCGGCTCCTGTCGCGCCTGCTCGGCAACCAGGCCGACGCGACGGCGGTGGTCCTGGCGGTCTTCATGGGGGGGCTCGGGCTCGGGGCGCTGCTCGGAGCGCGGCCGGCAAGGCGGGTGCGCGCGCCGCGGGCGCTCTTCGCCGGGCTCGAGGCGTTCGTCGGAGCCTGGGCGGTCCTCTCCCCCTGGATCCTGTCGGCGATGGATCCGGTGGACGGGCTGGGCCCGCGGGCGCTCGTCGCCGGGCTCCTGCTCCTGCCCCCGACCCTGGCGATGGGCGCGACGTTTCCGCTGATGGGGCGGCTGACGATCGCCGAGCGGGCCTCGAGCGGCGCGGAGACCTCGCGCTTCTACGGCGTCAACACGCTCGGCGCCTGCGCGGGTGCGATCCTCGCCCCGGCGCTCCTGATGCCCGTGCTCGGCATGCGGATGGCGCTGGTCGCGGGGGCCTGCCTGCAAGGGCTCGCGGCTGTCCTGGTGCTGGGGCTGCGCGCGCCGCCGGCCCCGCCGCCCGCGCCCCTCGCCGCCCCCGCCTCGATCGGCGCCGGGCGCGGGTGGCGCGACCCGTTCCTGCTCGTCCCGCTCCTCTTCGGCGCCTCGAGCCTGGCGCTCGAGGTCGTGCTCACGCGCGTCCTGGTCACGGTCACCGGCGCGTCGGTCTACGCCTTCGCGATCGTGCTCGCGGTGTACCTCTTCGGGATCGGCGCCGGCAGCGCGCAGGCCAGCTCGCTCCTGCGCCGCGGCGAGGCGAGCGCTCGCAAGCTCTTGACGACGTGCGGGCTGCTCATCCCGCTGCTCTCGCTCCTGGGCGTGATCCTCCTGCGCTGGCAGCTGCGCGAGCCCGACCTCTTCGCGAGCCTCGCCAACCGCTTGCCGGAGCGCGCCGGGACGTTCCAGCTCTGGGCTTCGCACGCGCTGTTCGCGGTGCTGGCGCTGCTCCCCGCCGCCTTGGCCTTCGGCGCGGCGCTCCCGGCGGCGGTGCAGGTCGCGGCGAGCCGCGACACCCGCGCGGACGTCGAGCGCGTGCTCGCGCGCGTGTACGCCGCGAACACGCTCGGCGCGCTGCTCGGCAGCCTGGGCGCGGGCTTCCTGCTCCTGCCCGAGCTCGGCCCGCGGCTGGCCTTCGCCATCGCGATCCTCCCTCCCCTCGCGGCGGCGCTGCTCGTCCCCGGAAGGCCGCTCGGACGCGTAGGGCTGGCCGTGGCGGGCGGCGCCGTGCTAGCGCTCGTCGCGCTGCGCCCGCAGCGGCCCGAGAACGCGCCGCGCCTGCTCTTCCACACCGCCGGCCGCTACGAGATGGTCGCCGTGGAGGAGACCGTCGAGCCCGACGGCCACGTGGTGCGCTCGCTGCGGCTCAACGGCAAGGTGGAAGCCTCCACCGCTCCGGTCGACGTGCGCCTGCAGCGGCTGCTCTCGCACATCCCCGGCCTCCTGCACGGCCACGTCCGGCGCGCGCTGGTGATCGGCATGGGCACCGGAATGACCGCCGGCTCGCTGCTCGACCTGCCGACCTTGAAGGAGCTAAGGGTGGTCGAGATCGAGCCCGAGCTGAAGCCCGCCACGGCGCTCTTCGCGGAGTGGAACGGACCGCTCCTCGAGGACCCGCGCTTCGAGGTGCGCTTCGCGGACGGGCGCCACGAGCTGTTCAAGACCGGCGAGCGCTTCGACCTGATCACCGCCGATCCGCTGCACGTGTGGGCGCGCGGCTCGAGCGACCTGTACACCCTCGAGTACTTCCAGAAGATGGCCGAGCACCTCGCGCCGGGCGGCGTGGCGTCCCAATGGATCGGGCTCTACGAGATCTCGACCCTGGATTCCAGGACCGTGATCGCGACGTGGCTGGGGGCCTTCCCCCACGCGTCGGCGTGGCTCACCGCCTACGACCTGGCGCTGGTGGGCTCGCTCGAGCCGCTCGAGCACGATCTCTCGAGGGTCGAGCTGCCCGAGCGCGTGGCGCGCGCCCTCGCGCCGGTGGGGATCCACGGCGGCGCGGACATCGCGGCGCTCCAAGTGGCCGGCACCGAGGAGCTGAAGACCTTCGCCGGGGGGATCGAGCCGATGCGCGACGACCGGCCCGTGCTCGAGTTCCGAGCGCCGTTCAGCTACCTGTCGGGCTACGACGTCGGGACGCTGGCCTGGGCCGCGCGGGAGGAGTACGTCGAGAGCCTGCCCGAGGCGAGCCGCGAGCGCGCGCGGGTGGTGCGCGGGCTCCTGCGCGAGTTCCTGGAGCGGCTGCCCCAGGGGCTGAGCGCCGCGGCGCAGCACTACGGGCGCGAGCTCCTGGCCCTGCCGCCGCTGGAGCGGCCGCGCGAGGACGAATAGCATGCTCCGCCCGAGATGAGGATCGCCGTCACCGGCGCGACCGGCTTCATCGGCCGCTACATGGTCCGCGGGCTGGCCCGCGAGGGGCACACCGTGCGCGCCCTGGTCCGCCCGGGCCGCGAGGGCGCGCTGGAGCA
>DATKBQ010000220.1:0-2336 GCA_035546375.1 Planctomycetota bacterium
AATCTCCGGGGGCCTCGCTCGGGGCTCGGTTCCATGGCTCTGCGAGCACTCTAGCGTGACCTTGCCGGGATTGCAGCAGGTCGGTCTCCGTCGGCCGGCACTCGCCGAGGACGGTGCGCGGGCCGCTACGCCCCCGGCATCACGAAGCCCTGCGATGGCGGGATCGGCAGGCGCTTCGGCAGGCCGGGGGTCGGCCAGAGGCCGAAGACCGATGGCGACGGGCCGCCGGCGTTGAAGGCCAGCTCGCCGCTGGGCAGGAAGTCCAGCGCCGGGCCGTAGAAGAGCGGGCGGTTGGTCAGGAGCTGCACGCCGCCGCCGGTCACCTTCACGCGCCAGAGCAGCTCGCTCGTGGGGCCGACCTCGACGAACGCGAACCAGCCGTCGGGGCGCGAGGCCGGCCGCTCGAATCGGATCAGGTCCGGCACGGTGTGCACCAGGACCGGCGCCGAGGTGGGTGACGCGAAGGTGAAGACATGGCGGTCCTTGTTTCCCGTGGAGCGCCGGAGGGAGGCGGCGAAGCCGGGGCCCGCGGGCTCGAGCATGTCGACCTCCTTGACGTCCGCGATCAGCGTCGCGAGGCCGCCGCTGGGCTTCACGGCGAGCAGGTCGCCGCCGCCGCTGTCGGAGTTGTGCAGCCACAGCTCGCCCGTGGACGGGATCCAGCGCAGGAAATCGGGGTCCAGCTCCGAGGACGGATACGGCGGCTGCGCGGAGCCGTTGGTCATCGACAGGTTCGCGAACTGCGGCTGCCCCGCGGCGTCCAGCGAAACGTCGTAGAAGTCGAGGCCCTCGATCACCGGCGGACCGTTCGAGCTGCGCTCGCCGACGGCCATCATCAGGACGCTGTCGTTCGGCGTGGGCTTGAAGCGGAACTGGCCGACCTCGTCCAGCGTGTCGTCGTAATGAGCGTCGCCGGTCACGTGCACCGTGCTCTGCTGCACGCGTGCGAGCCACCCCTCGCGCGTGAGGCCCTCCGTGCGCCAGGCGCAGGCCGTGCCGTCGTCGGAGATCGCGAGGTAGGGCCCGTGCAGCGACTCGGGCAGGAATCCCGCGCCGGAGAGCGGCAGCGCTTGCGAGGTGACGCGCACGGCCGCGCCCGAGGGGGCGAAGGCGAAGGCGAAGGCGGCCGCCGGCGAGCTGCCCCCCGTGGTCGCGGCGAAGGTGCCGCTCAGGCTGAGGACGACCTCGCCGGAGAACCACGTCGGCGCCGGCGCCGGGAAGGCGACGCCTTGGGCGTCGCCCGGCTGCGCGCGGTCGAAGCGCAGGACGCCGGCCGGGCCGGCGGCGATCCCCCAGGCGTCGTGGAGCGCGAGGCCGGCCTTGGAGAGCTCGAGCGGCGCGAGCCCCTGGCTGCGCAGCTTTACGCTGCCGCCGAGCCCGACCTCGTAGAGATCTCCGCCCGCAGCGAGCCGGGTCGCGGCCAGGAACGCGTCCCCGGCGGGCGCGACGGCGATCCGCTCGACGAACGGGTCGACCGCGCCGCCCGTTCCCGTGCCGTCGATCTCGAAGATCGAGCGCGCGTCGCCCGCCGCGTCCACCAGCAGGAAGCCGAAGCGGTCCGGCGCGCTCGGGTCGGCGCGCACGTATCGGTAGAGGGAGCCCTGGCCCTGGGGCAGCTCGAGCCGGCTGGCGAGCGGCACGTCCGAGCGGTAGCGCGGGCGGCCCGGCGCGAGCTCCTCGAGCTCCGTGCGGCCGTTGAAGTCGATCGGCAGCAGGCGGATCTGCTGCAAGAGCGCCGGCGACTGCGGAGCGCTCGCGCCGCTCGGGTCGACGACGAGCACGTTGCCGACGCCGCCGGGAGGGCCCTGGAAGAGGGTCACGCCGCCCGTCAAGGCCGGCAAGCTCGCGAGGAACAGGGTGAAGGACATGGCAGGGCTCCAGCTAGGGAAGGAGGGCGGCACGCGGCCTGCTCGGGCAACACCCGTTCCCCGAGCCTGTCGCGGCTCACGCCGAGATTCGAGGCCATTCATAGAGTAGGCCGCGATCTCGCTCCCGGCCTTTTCCCGGCCATGCGCACAAGAACCCCCTCGCCCTACGCACTGGAGCCCACGGCCACCGATCCTATGGGGGTTCTAGGATCTAGACGGAACGTCCAACTCCTGGACGTCCGACGACCGACCGAGGCCATGGAGTCCACCTACTCGAGCGTGGCACCGCGCAAGCCTGCGTTCCGGGAACTGCCGCCGGGATACGAGCTCCTGCGCGTCCTCTCGGAGCGCCCCTCCGGGGTTCAGGCAGGGGGAGCCTGGGTCGCGCTGGCCCTGAGGGACTCGCGGCCGGTCGTGGTGCGCATCGATCCAGGAGGCGCGAGCCGCGAGCGCCTGGCGGAGCTCGCG
>DATKBQ010000221.1:0-2467 GCA_035546375.1 Planctomycetota bacterium
GATGACGATCGAGCCCTGGACGGGGAGGTAGCACCGGTTGGCCTGGGGGGCGGAGTGCGCGCCGTGGACCGCGGACACGAGGGCTTCGGGCTTCGCCAGATCCGGATCGAACAGCTCGTCCAGGGCGTTGGACGACACCCGCAGGCCGCGCTTGCACGCCGAACACTGGTTGCAGGACTCGACGTAGAGGAAGCGGGCGAGCGCCTGGGCGACGCGCGGCATGCTCTGTCGGTCGTCGAACACGATGAACCCTGCCGAGCCGAGCGAGGCCCCGATCAGCTCCAGCGAGGCGAAGTCGGCGGGCGTGTCGAAGCGCCGCTCTTCGATGACAGGCGACGAGACCCCGACGATCGCGGCCTTCAGTCGGCGGCCCTCGCGTGGGCCACCGGCGAACTCCTCGAAGAGCCGGCGCAAGGGGATCCCGGCCGGAGCCTCGTAGACCCCGGGACGCCGCACGTCGCCGCTGACGGTGAACAGGAGCGTGCCCGGCGTGTCGGGAGTGCCGAGCTCGGCGTACGCAGAGGCCCCGCCGCGGAGGATGCCCGGCACGGAAGCGAAGGTCTGGACGTTGTTGACCAGGGCCGGATTCGGGGAACCGGGAGTCGCGAAGAGCCCGCGCTCGTAGGGTGGGTAGTGCGCCTCGCGCGGCAGCGGACCGTTTCCCTCGACCACCTCGAGCAGCGCCTTCTCCTCCCCCAAGAGGTACTCGTCGGGACCCTCGACGAACTCGATTCCGAGCTCGCCGAAGAGGCCGGCGCGGGCGATCTCGTCCGCGGCGGCGCGCAACCGCGCGAGCTCCTTCCTGAAGGAGGCCTTCAGGACGACGTACAGCTTGGCTGCGCCGACCACGTCGGCCGCGATGATCATTCCCTCGAGCGGGGCGTAGGGATTCCTGCGCACGAGGAAGCGGTCCTTGAAGGTCCCGGGCTCGCCCTCGGCCGCGTTGCAGACGACGTCGCGGATCGGACAGGGATGGGCGCGGATCGCGCTCCACTTCACTCCGGTGGGGAAGCCAGCTCCGCCGCGCCCGCGCAGTTTGGACCGCTGGACCTCGGCCAGGACCGCATCCGCGCCCATGGCGCGGGCCAGGCGCACGGCGTTGTCGCCCGTTGCGGCCAGGTACTCGTCGTAGCTCTCGAACGGCGCGTCGGGGAGCAGGTGCTGGGGAAGGAGCGTGGGCACGGGGCATGTCTCGCGGGTTCGAGCGGTCCGTGCTCAGCGGCCAGAGGCCACCTTCCCAGTGTCCGCTCGCCGCTGAGACTCTAGGCCTGGCTCGAACTCGTTGTCGAGCTTCGAGCGACGATCTCGAGCACGCTCGAGAAGGCCGGGGCCCGGGGGTGCGGAGAGGAGGCCGCCGCCCCAGCTTTCCACAGGGCGGCGGCCGGGATTGCCGGTCCGCTTGACCTGGCAACGTACACTTGGGGGCCCACCATGAAGATCGTGCTCCTCAATCCGCCCAGTCCGCCGGAGTTCCGCGTCAGCCGCGGGCTGATGGGGGGCTTCGGCATGGCGGTCAACCCGGGGCTGCTCTACCCGCCGATCGAGCTGGCGCACGTGGCCAGCGTGCTCGAGGCCGAGGGCCACGAGGTCGCGATCCAGGACTGCGACCCTCTGGGCCTCGGTCCGCGCGAGGCGCTGGCGGCGGTCGTGGCGCGCGCGCCCGATCTGGTGTGTCTCGATTCCTCGAGCACCTCGCTCGACCAGGACCTGGCCCTGGCGCGTTCGATCCGGCTGGCGCTGAAGGTGCCGGTCGCGATCCTCGGCTCGCAGGTGACGTTCACGCCCGGCGAGATCTTCGCCGACGACAACGTGGACGCGGTCGTGCGCGGCGAGCCCGAGCACACCGTGCGCGACCTGGCGCGGCGCGTGGCCTCGGCCCAAGGCTTCGCAGGCGTCGAGGGCATCACCTGGCGCAAGCCCGACGGCGAGATCGTGCACGAGCCCGAGCGCGACAAGATCAAGGACCTCGACAGCCTGCCGATTCCCGCGCGGCACCTGCTCGACAACCAGCTCTACCGCTTCCCCGGCATCGAGGGCGCGATCACCACGGTCAAGTCGAGCCGCGGCTGCCCGCTCGACTGCAGCTTCTGCGGCTACACGCTGGCCCAGGGACTGCGCTTCCGCTTCCGCTCGCCCGCGCACGTGCTGGGCGAGCTGGTCGACCTGGTGCGCAACCACGGCGTGCGCCACGTGGTGTTCCGCGACCCGATCTTCACCACGCGCAAGGATCGCGTGCACGCCATCTGCGACGGCATCCTCGCGGAGAAGCTCGACATCGAGTGGCAGTGCGAGACCGCGGTCAAGGTGCTCGACCGGCCGCTGCTCGAGAAGATGGCGTCGGCGGGCTGCAAGCACATCTCGATGGGCGTTGAGTCGGGCAACGCCGAGATCCAGAAGAAGCACTGCGGCGGCAAGCTGCTCGACCACGAGCAGGCCGTGGGCGTGTTCGACGCCTGCCGCGACGTGG
>DATKBQ010000222.1:0-2319 GCA_035546375.1 Planctomycetota bacterium
CGCCCTAGTGCGGCGCCAGCGCGGGGGTTTTCCCCCCGCGCGCCTCAGCGCGCCTCAGCGCGGGGGTGCTCCCCGCGCGATCGGATCGGGGGACGCCTCCCTATCGCCCGCTCGATATCAGGATATCATTCTCCTGATTCCGATACCGCCGAGGGTCCCCCGTTGCGCGTCGTCTTCCTCCAGAAGCTCCTGCCCCAAGAAATGCTCGGCCTGGGATACCTGGCCGCGGCCCTGCGCCGCCGTGGCCACGAGACCGAGGTGGTGCTCCTGCCCGACCCGGACTGGGAGCGCCGCCTGCGCTCGCTCGCGCCGGGCCTGATCGCGGTCTCGACCACCACCGGAGACCACCGTCTTTATCTAAAGGTGGCGGCGCGCGCGAAGGAGCTGGTGGCGGCGCCGGTCGTCTTCGGCGGCCCGCACCCGACCTTCGTGCCCGACATCGTGCTCGAGCCGCAAGTCGACTTCGTCTGCCGCGGCGAGGGCGAGCGCGCGCTGGCCGAGCTGGCGACGTGCATCGAGCGCGGCGGGGATCTCTCCCTCGTCCCGAACCTCTCGCGGGAGGTGGGGGGCGAGCGCGTCGACCACGCGCTGGTGCCCCTGGCCTGCGACCTGGACGCGCTCGGCTTCCCCGACCGCGAGCCGCTCTACCGCGCCGGCGCGCTCTACCGCGAGTGCGAGCGCAAGATCTTCCTGACCCAGCGCGGCTGCCTCTACAACTGCTCGTTCTGCTTCCACCACGCGTGGCGCGACAAGCTCTACCGCGCCAAGCCGCGCGAGTACCTGCGCAAGCGCTCGGTCGAGCATGTGATCGCGGAGGTCGAGGACGTGCGCCGCCGCTGGCCGCTGAAGTTCGTCCACTTCCTCGACGACATCTTCAACATCGACGACGAGTGGCTGGAGGAGTTCTGCCGCCTCTGGCCGGGAGCCGTGGGCCTGCCGTTCGACGTCATCCTGCGCACGAACCTGACCACGGCCGAGCACATGCGCAGGCTGCGCTCGGCCGGCTGCATCTCGGCGCGGCTGGCCTTCGAGGCGGCGAGCGACCACGTGCGCAACAAGGTCTACCGCAAGGGCACGACCTTGGCGCACCTGCGCGAGTCGGCACGGCACGTCAAGGAGCAGGGGATCCGCCTGACGACGCTCAACCTGCTCGGCGCCCCGGGCGCGAGCCTGGAGGACGAGCTGGCGACGCTCGAGCTGAACATCGACTGCAAGGTCGACCACCCGCTGGTCAGCCTGCTGCAGCCTTACCCGGAGACCGACATCAACGACATCACGCGCGAGATGGGCTTCGCCGTCGACGGCTTCGACGCCTTCCCGGAGAAGTTCAACCGCTCGACCTCGATCGCCTTCGAGCGGCGCCACGAGGTGGAGAACCTCCACAAGCTCTTCCCGCTGGTCGTGCGCTTCCCGCGGCTCCTGCCGCTCGTGCGCCCGGCGATCCGCGCGCGGGTGCTCGGCCGGCTGTACCTCGCGCTCTACCTCCTGTGGACCGAGTACCTGGTGTGCGAGCAGAACCGCTCCTTCGCGGTCGCCACCCACAGCGGCGCCCTCTCGAACCTCCCGGCGGTCGACTTCCTGCGGCGCGTGGCGATGAAGACCCGCATCAAGCTCGGCGAGCGGCTCTTCGGCCGGCGCCTGACACGCGAGCGCGTCGCGCTGCTCATGGAGACCGACACCATCGCCCACGCGGGGGGGTGACGGCCCCCGGAGAGATCGGCGTCCACGACTCTGGCTCGCGTCCACCGGTGGAGCTTCGGCAGGCCCAACTGGACGTGTTGCGCATGATACTGCTCGGCTTGGGCCGTTTCTGGGGCGGAGTGAGCACGATTTTGCGCCTTTCCGGCGAGTGGATCGTCGGCCGCGGCGAAAAGAGGATATAAGAATCCTGTTATTGCCGGTCCCGAGGAGGTGAGTGCGCATGGCAGCCTTGCTGGCTACGAGCGGTGTCCGCTGGGAGATGCGGGCGGGCGGGAAGCCGCTGGTCAAGACCGAGTTCGAGCTCGCGCCTCCCGGGCCCGGCCAAGCCTGGGTGCGCGTGGCCGGCTGTGGCGTCTGCCACACCGACCTCGGCTTCCTCTACGGCGGCGTCCAGCCCCGGGCCGGGCTGCCGCTGACCCTCGGCCACGAGATCAGCGGCGTGGTCGTGGCCACCGCGCCGGGCTGGGAGCGCCTCGTCGAGCGCGCGGTGATCGTGCCGGCGGTCACGCCTTGCGGGGAGTGCGCGGCGTGCGAGGCCGGCCACGGGACGATCTGCGCGCGCCAGGTGATGCCGGGCAACGACCTGCCCGGCGGCTTCGCGAGCCACGTCCTGGTTCC
>DATKBQ010000223.1:0-3273 GCA_035546375.1 Planctomycetota bacterium
CGGCGCAGCGAACGGCCCTCGGGGCAAGCCCTTGTTGTCGGCAGCGGTCGCGGGAGCTACAGAGCCGAGGGGAATGCGCGCAGTGGAGGCCGTGCAGCCGACCGCCCAACCGAGCGCCCAGGGCGTTCCCCCCGCGGCGGAGGAGACCCGCGGGAGCTGGCCGCTCCTTGCGCTCGTTCTCCTCCTCGTGGCGCTGATGTTCTGGCCTGCGTTGCAGGGTGCCTTCGTCTACGACGACCTGCTGCTCGTCCGCCAGAACCCGGCGCTGCGCGGGATCGAGGGCCTGTCGAAGGCCATCGGCCGGCCCCACTGGAGCCTGCTCGGCTCCGCCAGCGCCGAAGGGATCGGCTACTGGCGGCCGCTGGCCGCGCTTGCCCTCGACGCGGGCGACGCGCTGGGCGGCGGGCGGCCATGGGGCTTCCACCTGCTCTCCCTGGCGCTCCACCTGGGGGCCACGGCCGGGGTGTTCGCGCTCGCGCGCGCCCTGCTGCGCAGCGCGACGGCCGCCTTCTGGGTCGCGCTCCTCTTCGGGATCCATCCCGTGCAGGTCGAGGCTGTGGCCTGGATCTCGGCGGTCAACGATCCGCTGTACGGGGTCCTCGCGCTGGCGGCGCTGCTCGCGCACCTGCGCTGGCGCGAGCGCGGCTCGCCGGGCGTGCCGCTCGCGCCGGCGCTCTTGTTCCTGGCCGCGCTGCTTGCGAAGGAGAGCGCCGTGGCCGTCGTGCCGCTGGCGATGGCCCTCGACCTCGGGCGGCCGGTGGAAGCCGCGCGGGGCGCGACGGCTCGCGAGCGGCTCTCGCCCTTGGCTCGCGCATGGCTGCCGTACCTGATCGCCGCGCTCGCGTGGTACGCGGCGCGCGCGGCGGTCTTCGGCGAGCTGACGGCCGGCTTCACCCGCGAGACGACGGACCCCGCCGGGGGTCTTTGGCGCCAGCTCACGCTGCGCCTGGAGCTTCTCGCCGGGTATCTCCAGCTCCTCGTCTGGCCCGCGAGCCTCGACCTGTTCCACCAGGTCCGACCCGTGGCCCCAGCCTTCGATCGCACGATCCTGATCGCGTCCCTGTGGATCGCGGGGTGGCTCGCGGCGACGCTCTGGGCCTGGAAGCGGAACGCGCGCGCGGCGCTTGCCGGTCTCCTGATCCTGCCGGCCGGCGTCTTGCCGGCGCTCGTGCGGCTGGAATCGCTCGGGCGGTTCCCGCTCGCCGAGCGCTTCCTCTACCTCTCGGTCCTCGGGATCGCGCTGCTCGCGGTGCTCTGCGCGCTGCGGCTCTTGCCGCGCGTTCCCGCCGCCATGCTGCTCGCGATCGCGGCCGCGGGCTCCGCCTTCGCGAGCCGCGCGCGGATCGACGTCTGGCGCGACGAGCTGGCGCTCTTCCGCGCCTCGGCGGCCTCGAGCCCGCGCAGCGTCTACGTGCACTGGGGCCTGGGCCGCGTCTTGCTCGACCAGTTCCGGCGAACCGGCGACATGGCGGCGCTGGTTGAAGCGCGGCAGGTGATCGAGGCGGGCCAGGACCTGGCCGAGGAGACCCGGCGCGATCCCACGCTCTTCGTGACGCTGGACGACGTGCTGCAGCTCGACCTGGGCCTGGGCTGGTACTTCGTTCTCTGCGCCGCCGCGCGGCCGGACGAGTGCACGTTCGAGGAGGCGGAGCTGGTGTTCCGCAAGACCCTGGAGAAGTTCCCCGCGAGCGAGGGCGCCCACTGCGGCCTCGGAACGGCGCTGATGTACCAGGGCGAGCTCGACGAGGCGGAGGTCGAGCTGCGGCGCGCCCTGGAGCTGAAGCCGGACCACTTCGAGAGCCTGTTCAACCTGGCCCAGCTCGCGCGGCGCCGCGGACGGTGGGACGAGTCGGCCGAGCTGCTCGAGCGCGCGCTCGCGGTCCAGCCCGACGATCCCGACACGCTGCTCTGGCTGGGCGCGGCGCTGGCCGAGATCGGCCGCAGCGGCGACGCGCGGACCGCGCTGGAGCGCGCCCACGCCCTTGCGCCCGGCGAGGCCGTGCCGATGGTGCAGCTCGCCTCGCTGCTCGCGCAAGAGGGACGCTACGAGCAGGCGCTGGAGTGGGTCGAGCGGGCGCTCGCGATCGACGGCACGCTCGGCGGCGCGCACCTCCTGCGCGCGAAGGTGCTCGTGCAGCTCGAGCGCCTGGAGCGGGCGGTCGCCGCATTCCAGGAAGCCTGCCGGCTGATGCCGGGGGAGCTCGAGCCCCACTACCTCCTGGGGATGCTGCTCGCGCGCCTGGGACAGGGCGCGCTCGCGCGGCCTTATCTGGAGAGGGCGCTCGAGGTCGATCCCCAGGGCGAGCACGCCGGCGAGATCAGGAGCGAGCTGGCGCGGATCCCGGCTGATGGCGGCTGAGGAGCGCGCCGAGGTCGATCTCGCCGCGCTCGAAGACCGGGCCCTCGACGCAGCACTTGGCGTTCGGCCAGGCTCCGCGCGGTCCCTCCGGCCGGGTCGGGATCGGACACCCGTTGCAGATCCCCACGCCGCAGCCCATCAGCGTCTCGAGCGAGAGCCAGCACTCGAGGCCGCGCTCCGCGGCCAGCTCCGCCGTGGCCTCGAGCATGCGCTCGGGGCCGCAGGCGAGCAGGCGCACGTCGCGGGGCAGCTCGCCGCGCTTCCACAGCTCGAGCAAGAGCTCCAGCACGTTGCCGCGCAGGCCCTCCGAGCCGTCCAGCGTCGCGGCGAAGACGCGCACGCCGAGCGAGCGGAAGGCGTCGATGTCGTAGAGCAGCCCGCGCCGCGCGGCGCCGAAGAGGAAGGCCAGCGACTCGGCTCGCGCCGGCCGGGCGCCGTCCATGCCCGCCAGGGCCTGCTCGATCGCCATGTAGAAGGGCGCCGAGCCGACGCCGCCGGCGACCATGACCCAGGGCGGGCCGTCGCCGTCGAGCGTGGGCCATCCGTTGCCGAGCGGGCCGATCACGCGCAGCGCGGTTCCGGGCGAGGACGCGGCGAGCGCCCGCGTGCCGCGCCCGATCACCTTCACCAGGAACTCGAGCGAGCCGCCCGGCTGGCGGTAGACCGAGAACGGGCGCGGGACCGCCGGCGACGCGCCGTCCTCGCGCCGCAACATGAAGAAGCGGCTGGCCCGCACCAGCGGCAGCGGCCGCGGCGGCCGAGCGCGCAGCAGCACGCCGTCGTCGCCACAGCGGACGACGGACTCGACCTCGGCCAGGAAGGACCGCGCATCGGACGGCGGGGCGGGCATGGCCGGCGAAAGTACCGCATCTCGGCAACTGGGCAACTTCTGAGTCGTAGTCAAAGTTCTACTT
>DATKBQ010000224.1:0-2098 GCA_035546375.1 Planctomycetota bacterium
CTCGCTGACGCGGCGGCGCAGATGCAGCGCGAGCAGGACGGGCTGCGCGTCGAGCTCGCCGCGGTGCGAGCCGAGCTCGACGGCATCCAGGACCAGGCCGCGAGCCTCGACCAGAGCGCAGCCGGGCTGAAGTCCCGCATCGACCTCCTGCGCGACGCGGCCGGGCTGCGGCCCCTCTCGGGCGAGGGGGTCGTGATCACGCTCGACGACGGCCGGCTCGCGGCATCCGCGCCGCGGCGGTCCATCGAGCTGGCCATCGTCCACAGCCAGGACATCACCGACGTGTTCAACGCGGCGTGGAAGGCCGGGGCACGCGGCATCGCCGTGAACGGCGAGCGCGTCACCTCGGCCACCGCCTGCGTCGGGGCGACGATCCGCATCAACGGTCGGCTCATGTCGCCACCGTTCCGGCTGACCGTGGTCGGACCCGCGGCCGATCTACTCGCGAGGCTGCGAGATCCGGCCGAGCTGGGCGATCTCAAGCGCAGGGGCGAGCTGTACGGCCTCCGCCTCGAGATCGAGAGCGCCCCGGTCCTCGAGCTGCCCGCGTACGCCGGCCCGATCCCTGTGCGCCGGGCGGTGCCTGACCTTTAGGCGGCGGAGCCGCCTCTCAAACCCCTCGGAGGAGCTCCGAGATCGTGACATCGAGGCGGCGCGCGAAGTGCGCGAGAGCGGCGAGGGACGGGGCGACGCGGCCCGTCTCCATCTTCCAGACGTACTGCCGCTGGAAGTAGACGCGGCCCCGCTTGTCAGCGCCCAGCTCGGCCATCGTGAGCTTGCGCTTGGAGCGCAGCACCCGGATCCGTTTGCCGGCGGCGCGCAGGAGCTTCGCCTCGCCGGGGACGTCGGGATTGACGCGGGCCGGCATCAGCCGGGCAGCCCGCGACTCACGAAGCTGACGATCGCCTCGACCACTTCCGGTCCGTACGGCGCGGCGAACATCCCGCGCGAGTGCTCCTTGCCGCCGAAGAAGAGCAGCTGCTTCGGGGGCTTGAGCGCCTTGAAGCTGGCGAGGACGTTCGGCGCCGCGCCCAGCGTGTCGCCGATCGCGCAGATGTAGAGCTTGCGGCCGCGCACCATCGCGCTCATCTCGTCCGGCACCGCTTTCACGGGGGCCGAGATGGTGACCACGGACTCCACGTTCTTCTCGATGGCGGCTCCGAGTGCGGCGCTCCCTCCGAGCGATGCGCCGACCAGGGCGATCTCCCCTGCGCCGCGCTCCTTGAGCAGCGCGATCGCGGCCTTCAGGTCGGTCACGGGTGACCAGGGCTTGCCCGGTACGTATCGGCCGGTCTTGCCGGTCGAGCCGTCGAAGCCCCGCAGGTTCAGAGCGAGCGCCGTGACCCCGCGCTCGACGAAGTGCGGCGCGATGTCGCGCCACCCGAGCGCGTCCCAGCTCGAGCCGTGGACAAGCACGACCGCGCGCTTCGCTGGAAGCTCACCGTACAGGTCGGCCTTGAGCATGAACTTCTCGCTCGGGATCTCGACCGTCGGCACGATCAGGGCACCGGGTCGAGCAGCGGCTTGCCGTCCAGGAACGCAAGGATGTTCTGGGCGGCGCGCACGGCCATGCGCGTTCGTGTCTTCTCCGAGGCGGACGCCACGTGCGGAAGAAGCACCACGTTCTCCAGCTCCAGCAGGAGCGGCTCGACCGCCGGCTCCCGTTCGTATACGTCGAGGCCGGCGGCGGCGATCACACCATCGCGCAACGCCTCGGCCAGCGCGCGCTCGTCCACGACCGGACCGCGCGACGTGTTGATCAGTACGGCCGTCGGCTTCATCTTCCGAAGCGCCGCGGCGTCGATGAGGTGGCGCGTCGAGGGCATCAGCGGAACGTGCACGGAAACGAAGTCGGCCTCGGCGATAAGGCGCTCGAAGGGTAGGTACTCGATGCCCAGCTCCCGCTCGGCCTGGTCGCTGCGGCGCTCGTCCGAGTACACGACCCGCATCTCGAAGCCCTTTGCCCGGCGCGCGACCTGCCGGCCGATACGACCCATACCGACGATCCCCAGGGTCGCGTGGTGAACGTCGTGTCCGAGGAACTGTCCCGGACCCCAGCCCTTCCACTTCCCGGATCGGAGCACCCGCTCGGCCTCTC
>DATKBQ010000225.1:0-3601 GCA_035546375.1 Planctomycetota bacterium
AGCGCTCGCCCGGCGAGATCGCCGCGCGCGTCGAGCTGAACGAGCGCGTCGCGGAGACCATCTCGAGCGACCTCGCGCGCCTGGCGCTCGACCTGCTCACGGCGAGCTTCTTCCTCGTCCTCATGATGCGGCTCGAGCCGCGGCTCGCGCTGATCGCGGCCGGCAGCGTGGCCCTGGAGCTCTTCGTGTGGCGCGCGCTCGCGCGGCGCACCGCGGAAATCTCGCAGGAGCTCTCGGTGCAGGGCGGCAAGCTCGCGGGCACCGCCACCGGCGCGCTCGCCAACATCGAGAGCATCAAGGCGGGCGGCCAGGAAACGGCGCTCTTCCGCAAGTGGCTGGGCCTGCAGGTGCAGTTCCTGAACGCCTCGGTGCGCGCGCAGCGCTTCATGCTCACGCTCGGCCAGGCGCCCGCGCTGCTCGGGCTCGCGACGAGCCTCGCGGTGCTGGGACTCGGCGCCGCGTTCATCATGCGCGGCAGCTTCTCCGTGGGCGACCTGGTCGCGTTCCAGGTGCTGCTCGCCGGATTCAGCGCGCCGGTGCACGAGCTCTTCGCCGCCACGCAGAAGCTGCAGACGCTTCGCGGCGACCTGGCGCGCCTGGACGACGTCCTGCACCACGAGGTCGAGGCCGGCGTATCCGTCGAGCGCAGGGAATCGCCGCCGCGCCCGCGCCTTGCGGGCGGCCTCGAGTTCCGCGACGTGACCTTCGGCTACAACAAGGGCGAGGCGCCCCTGGTGCGGGACTTCTCCCTCACGATGCGGCCCGGGGGTCGGGTGGCGCTGGTCGGCGCGTCGGGCTCCGGCAAGAGCACGCTCGCGCGCATCGCCGCGGGACTCTTCCATCCGTGGAGCGGCCAGGTGCTGGTGGACGGCCGGCCGCGCGAGAGCTACGAGCGCGAGCACCTCGCCGAGTCCATCGCCTACGTGGACCAGGACGTGTCGCTCTTCGAGGGCAGCGTGCGCGACAACCTCACGCTGTGGGGCGAGGCCACCGACGAGGCGCTGCAGGCGGCCCTGCGCGATGCCGCGGTCGAGGACGTGATCGCGGGCCGCCCCGGCGGCCTCGATGCGCCGCTGCAGGAAGGCGCCCGCGACCTGAGCGGCGGCCAGCGCCAGCGGCTCGAGATCGCGCGCGCGCTGGTGCGCAATCCGTCGCTGCTGATCCTCGACGAGGCCACGAGCGCGCTGGATCCCGCGTCCGAGGCGCAGATCGAGGCGAGCCTTCGCCGCCGCAACGTCACCTGCCTCGTCGTGGCGCACCGCCTCTCCACCGTGCGCGACGCCGACGAGATCGTGGTGCTCGAGGCCGGGCAGGTGGTCGAGCGCGGCCGCCACGAGGAGCTGCTCGCCATCGAGGGCGGCCGCTACGCCGCCCTCGTCGCCACCGAATCCACCGCCGTGCCATGAACGATCCCGGCCAGGCCTTCGCGGCCTCCACCCTCCCCGCCGCCTTCTCCCTCCTCGCACCGGGGACAGACTCTTTTTTTCGCTCGTCGGAATCTTCCACTGAGCGAAATAAAGAGTCTGTCCCCGGTGTCGAGGCGATCGACGCCGTGGAGGAGCTGGCGCAGGGGGTGGGGATGCGCTCGCGCCGCGTGCTGCTCGATGCCGGGTGGTGGAAGCAGAGCGCGACGCCGATGATCGCGCGCGTGGCCGACCGGCGCCGCGCGGCGCGCGAGGACGCGCCGCCGGTGAATCCTTCGGCCGCGGCCGGGACCGGCTGGGTGGCGCTGCTGCCGCGCCCGCGGGGCGGCTATCGCATCTGCGCGGCGACCGCGGACGGGGGCGTGGTCGAGTGGCCCATGGACGCGGAGACCGCGGCGCGGCTCGCCCCCTTCGCCTTCACCTTCCACCCCCGCTTCGCGCCGCGCGCGCTCGGCGCGCGCGACATCCTGCGCTTCGCGGTCTCCCAGGGCGGCCGTGATTTCGCGCTGCTCCTGCTCGCGGGGCTTAGCGCAGCGCTCATCGGGTTGCTCACGCCCGTGGCCACCGGGTGGCTCATCGACAAGGCGATCCCGGCGGGAGCGGTGGGCGACCTCGCCGCGATCATGGCCGCGCTGGCATTGGCGGGCATCGCGCTGGTGGGGCTCGAGGTGCTGCGCACCATGGCGGTCCTGCGCTTCGAGGCGCGCATCGGGCTCGCGATGCAGGCGGCGCTGGTGGACCGCGTGCTCTCGGCGCCGGCGAACTTCTTCCGCGCGTTCTCGAGCGGCGACCTCGCGCTGCGCATGGCGTCCGTCAACTCGGTGCAGCGCTCCATCACCGGCTCCACCATCGGCAGCTTCGTGACCTCGCTCTTCCTGCTCGCCAACCTCGCCCTCATGATCGGCTACAGCGTGCCCCTCACGCTCGCCGCCATGGGCATCGTGCTGCCGGTGATCGCGGTCTCGGTGACGCTCGGCCTGATGCGCCTGAAGGTCGGTCCGCGCATCGAGGCGCTCGACGGCCGCGTCGGCGCCATGACCTTCGAGGTCTTCTCCGGCATCGCCAAGCTGCGCGCCGCCGCCGCCGAGCCGCGCGTCTTCCGGCAGTGGTACGCGCGCTACCACGAGTTCCGCGACGCCAACACCGCGAGCGCGCGCCTGTCCAACCACGAGACGGTGGCGCTGAGCGTGCTGCAGCCGGCCGCGACCATCCTCGTGCTGGCGCTCGCCTGGCAGCTCGCGAGCGGCGGCAGGGCCGCCATGACCACGGGGAGCTTCGTCGCCTTCCACGCGGCCCTCTTCGGCTTGCTGGGCGCGGTGTACGGCCTCGTGTCGACGGCCCTCGACGTCGTGAACCTCAAGCCGCTCTGGGACCGCGCGCGCCCGATCCTGGAGACGCTGCCCGAGGACGCGGGCAACGCGGGTGAGCGCCACGAGCCGCGGGGCGCCATCACGCTCGAGGGCGTGAGCTTCGCCTACCCCGGCGGACCCGACGTGCTGAGCGGCGTGGACCTCGCCATCGCCGAGGGGGAGTTCGTCGCCATCGTCGGCGCGAGCGGCTCGGGCAAGTCGACGCTCCTCAGGCTGCTGTTGGGATTCGAGCGGCCGCGCGCCGGCGTGGTGCGCTACGACGGCAAGGATCTCGCCGCCCTGGACCTTCGCCACCTGCGCGCGCGCCTCGGCACCGTGCTGCAGGGCGGCAAGCTCTGGGCGGGCGACCTCCTCGCCAACATCCTCGGCGCCTCCAACCTCGGCGTGGACGCCGCATGGGACGCGGCGCGCAAGGCGGGGCTCGCCGCCGACATCGAGGCGATGCCGATGGGGCTCTATACGCTCGCGGGAGAGGGACTGAGCACGCTGTCGGGCGGCCAGCGGCAGCGCGTGCTGCTCGCTCGCGCGCTGGTGGGCGAGCCGAGCATCCTGCTGCTGGACGAGGCCACGAGCGCGCTCGACAACGTGTCGCAGGCGGCGGTGCTGGAGGAGCTCGCGGCGATGAAAGCGACGCGCATCGTCATCGCGCACCGCTTGAGCACGGTGCGCAACGCCGACCGCATCGTGGTGCTGGAGAAGGGCCGCATCGAGGAGCAGGGCACCTTCGCCGAGCTCGCGCGGCAGCGCGGATCTTTCTCCGCGATGCTCGCGCGGCAGGTTGCCTAGATGTCATCCCCGCGAAGGCGG
>DATKBQ010000226.1:0-5830 GCA_035546375.1 Planctomycetota bacterium
AGTCGCTCGCGCGCGCCCTCGAGCGCAGCGCCGAGCACGGGGTCCTGCTCGAGAGCGAGGCCGAGATCCTGAGCGGCGTGGTCGAGCTGGCCGAGGTGCGCGTGCGCGAGATCATGACCCCGCGGGTCGACCTCTTGCTCCTCGACGTCAACGAGCCGGATCGCGAGCGCATCGTCCGCGAGGCGGTCGAGCGCAAGCTGCCCTGGCTCGTGGTGGTGGACGAGAGCGCCGACCGCGTGCTCGGCCGCGTGCGCGTGCGCGACCTGTTGATCCACCCCGGGCGCAGCACCCTGGAGATGCTCGTGGTGGTGCGCTTCGTGCCCGAGGTCGCCAGCGCGCTCCACCTCTTGCACTTCCTGCGCGAGGAGAAGGTGGCCCAGGCGCTGGTGGTCGACGAGTGGGGCGGCACGGCCGGCGTGGTGACCATCGAGGACATCTTCGAGGAGATCGTCGGCGAGCTGCGCGTCGAGGGCGAGCCCACCGAGCGGCCGGTCCTGCCGCTGGGCGGGGGCGCTTTCCGGGTCGTCGGCAGCCTCTCGATCCGCGACTGGAACGAGCAGTTCGGCCACCGGGTCGTGCCGACCGAGTTCGAGACCCTCGGGGGCTTCGTCACGGCGCTGCTCGGCCGCATCCCCCGTCCCGGCGACGAGGTGCGCTCCGGCCCGCTGGTGTTCCGGGTCCACGACGTGCGCCGGCGCCGGATCCAGACCGTCGACGTGAGCGTGGCCGAGCCCGCGGGGGTGCCGGCATGAACCTGGCGGCGCTCGCGGGGCTGCTCCTGGTGCTCGTCCTTCTCTCCGGCATGGCGTCGGGCTCGGAGACGGGCTTCTACTCCGTCTCCCGCTCGCGCATCGGCGCCGAGGCGCGCGCCGGGTCGCGGGCGGCGCGGCTCGTGCTCGCCCTCTTGCGCGACGAGACCGGGCTCTTGATCACGCTGCTCGTCGCCAACAACGTGTTCAACCAGGCGGCGACCTACGTCGGGCGCGAGCTGATGGAGCCCCTGGCGGTGCCCGATCACCTCGCGGAGCTGGCGCTGACCCTGTGGCTCGCGCCGCTCTTCTTCCTCCTCGGCGAGCTCCTGCCCAAGGACCTCTTCCGCCGCCGGCCGCACGCCCTGCTCTTCGCAGTCGCGCCGCTGATGTGGGGCGTCAAGCTGGTGCTGGCGCCAATCGCCTGGCCCCTGCGCGGGACGATCGCGGCCGCCGGCCGGGCGCTCGGCCTCGACACGCGCGAGCTGGCGCGGGTCGAGGGACGCGAGGCAGTCCTGGAGCTCTTGAGCGAGACCCACGCGGGGCTGCGCCCTCAGCTCGAGGGCATGGCGCGCAACGTGCTCGAGCTGCGCGCCCTGCGCGTGGAGCGGGTCATGGTGCCCTGGCGCCGGGTGGCGCTCCTGCGCGCCGGCGTGGCCGGGGGGGCGGTCCGCGAAGCGCTCGCCGCGACGCCCTACACCCGCCTGCCCGTGGTCGACGCGCGGGGGGCCGTGCTCGGCTACGTCCACCAGCTCGAGGTGCTGGCCGCCGGTCCCTCGGCGCCGCTCGCCGGACTCTTGCGGCCGATGATCGAGCTGGACCCGAGCACGCCGCTCGACCGTGCGCTGGCGCGGTTGCGAGCCAGCGGCCAGCGCGGTGCCATCGTGGGCTCGGCCGCGCGCCCGCTGGGGCTGGTCACGCTGAAGGACTTGGTGGAGGAGATCTCGGGGGAGCTGGCACGGTGGTGAGGCGGGCACGCCGGCTTTGTCGCAACCGCCGGCCGCCGCTAGGATAATCGCCCCTCGGGGAGCCCTTCCCGCCGGGATCCAGGCGGGTCCCCCGAACCCACCATGAAGAACACGGCATTCCTGCTCGCCGGCGTGGCCCTGGCGGCGATCGGCTTCGCCAGCAGCCAGACAGGCGGCCAAGGGGGGAGCTCGGCGACGCAGCGCCCGTTCCTGCCGCCCGCCTCCGGCGGTGCCAGCGCCGACTCGAACAACCGGATGATCGCCGTGACCGGCGTCGACATCACCGGGGCCTCGATCCTCTACCTGGTGGACACGGTGGCCATGCAGCTCGCCATCTACCAGGCCTCGGGCGGCACCGAGAGCACCCAGGGCGTCAAGTTGGTCGGCGCCCGGCGCATCGACCTGGACCTCCAGCTCGACGGGTACAACGACAAGTCGGAGTACACGTACAAGCGTCTGCGCGGCGAGTTCTCCAAGAGCGGGCTCCTGCCCAGCTCGCCCCCCTCGCCCCCCTCGCCCGGCGGGGAGGCCGCTACCGGCGGCCAGTAGCGCCGCGAGCCCCCACTCCGCAGAATCCCGACGCGCGGTCCCACCGCGCCCAGATCCCACGACAAGCCAAGGAGCGATCCCCCGTGGCCGAGAAAGAGTTGTTCTACAGCTTCGAAGACGCGCTGCGCGAGCTGCGCCTCAAGCCCGAGGAGCTCAAGCGCCTGGTTTCGGAGGGCGAGATCCGCGCCTTCCGCGAGGGCGAGACCATGAAGCTCCGCAAAAGCGACGTCGAGAACCTGCGCAGCGAGCTCTCGGGCGGCGAGGTGGTCGACCTGGGCGTGGCCAGTGAGGAGCTGGTCTTCGAGGACGACACCGACCTCGACGCCGGCATGGCCACCGAGGAGATCTCCGCGGCGGACACGCTCCTGGAGGAGGACGTCGAGGACGTCGGCGAGGTGGAGCTGGTCGAGGAGACCACCACCCGATCCACCACCCGCGCCTCGCGCCCCGGGGCGGCCCCGGTGCGCCGCTCGAGCACGGTCACGACCGCCGCCATGGTCGAGACGGAGGAGGAGGGGGTCGGCATGCGCGTCGTCCTGCTCCTGACCACCCTGGTCCTGATCCTCGCGACGCCGGTGGTGCTCTCGGCCGGATCGGGGCGCGTCACCGACGTGGCGGCCGGCATCGCCGGCTTGTTCACCGACGTTCCTCGCTAGAGGGCGCGCGATCCTGCCGTCGCTCGCTCGCCCCGGCGATCCCGGCACGGCGCGCGGAGTGGAAGTGGAGCCTGGAACCGCGCCCCGCGCTCGCTAGTCTCTGCGGGAGAGGATTCGCGCGCCGGTGAGGTCTCGGGGGGAGACCTCGCGCGGGTCCGGACGGAGGACGAGAGCCGGGGAACCCCTTCCCCAGAAGCGACCAGGGATGGACACCTTCACGATCGACAGGGCGCGCCGCGGCGCCCTCACCTCGGGACTCTCCTGCGCGGCGGCCGCCGCATTCGCCTTGGCGGGACTCGCCTCGTGCGTGGCGCAGGAGAAGTACGACGACGCCCAGATCAGCGCGAAGCACTACCAGCGCGCGACCCTGCAACACCGCTCGCGCATCGACGAGCTGGAGGACGAGAACCGGCGGCTGCGGGCGCAGCTCGATGCGAGCAACGTCGAGATCGCGGAGGCGGGTTACACCGACCAGATCGACGCGCGGCTCGCGGACCTGCGCAAGATGCTCGCCGAAGGCGGGGGCCAGCCCGACGACGTGAGCAAGTTCCGCGTCGACGGCGGATACGTCTACCGCGTCAAGGACGCCGTGCTCTTCCCGCTCGGATCGGCGGAGATCACCGAGCAGGGCCGCCAAGTGCTGGCCAAGGTGTCCGAGGACATCAACAGCCAGCCGCACGGCAAGGTCTACGTGCGCGGGCACACCGACAACCTGCGCGTGGCCCGGCCCGAGACGCTCCAGCGCTTCCCGCACGGCAACCTCCAGCTCTCGGCCGCGCGCGCCGTGGAGGTCGCGGCGTTCCTCTCGGGGCGGGGCCAGGTCGACGGCGAGCGGCTGGTGGTGATGGGCTTCGGCCCGAGCGAGCCCGTCGCGCCCAACGACACCGACGCCAACCGCCAGCGCAACCGTCGGGTCGAGATCTTCGTCTCGGATGAGGTGCGGAGCGCGACTGCGCAGAAACCGTAGGACGCCCGGGGCGAGGCGGTCCGGAGCCCGAAGTCGCGCGACCTTGCGCAGCGCGCTCGCGCTCGTCGCCGCGTTCGCCGGCGCATGCGGGAACGGCGCGCCCGTGAAGGTGCCGCTCGAGATCGAGCGCCTGGGGTACCTCGCCGCCACCCCGCCGTTCCCGTGGGTGTTGCAGATCGCCGAGCCGCTGGTCGTCGACCTGTTCGAGGTGACGCGCGGCGAGTGGTCGGCCTACCTGAGCGCCGAGCGCCTCGAGCCGGAGCCGAGCTTCCGCCGCTACGCGCAGTCCTGGACCGCCGAGAGCGAGAGCTGGCCCGCGAGCTTCATGACCCACGCGGAGGCGGCCGAGTTCGCGCGCTGGCGCGGCATGCGGCTCTTGCGCGCCGAGGAGTGGCTGGTCTGCGCGGCCGGCATCTCGGGACGCGAGTTCCCCTGGGGCAACCGCGCGCTGCTCGCGGCGAACACGCTCGACCTCCGCTTGGGCCGTCCCGCGCCGGTCGGCACCTTCGAGGCGGGCCGGACCCCGGACCTCTCGTGCTACGACCTGCTCGGCAACGTGGCCGAATGGGTCGAGGGGAGGCCCCCGGGCCGGGAGCCGGCCTACGGCGGCGACGAGCGCGTCACCGCCATGGGCGGATCCTTCCGCTCGTGGGCGCGCGCGCTGCTCGACGCGCGCGAGGGCGCCTTCGCCTGGCGCTTGCAGCCGGGCTCGCGCTTCGACGACGTCGGCCTGCGCTGCGCCGCGCCGGCCGCGGAGTGGCTTTCGCGCAACGCGCCGGCCTGGGGCGACGACCCCGAGACCCGCCGGCGGCTGGTCGCGGTCGGCCGGCGCTGGGGGCGCGCCGCGCTGCCCCTGCTCGAGGATCTGGCCTCGCGCCCCGGGGCGCCGCGCGGCCTCGCGGCGCTGGCCGAGGGCGCGCGCCAGTGAGCGCGAGCCGCCCCTGGAGCGAGGTGCGCGCGGAGCTCTCGAAGGCGGGCTTCCGCCCCTCGCGCCGGCTAGGCCAGAACTTCCTGAGCGATGCGAACATGCTGCGCGCGATCGCCCGCGACTCCGGCGTCGCCCGCGGCGACTTCGTGCTCGAGGTCGGGCCGGGACCGGGGACCTTGACGGCGGAGCTCGTCGCGCTCGGGGCGCGCATCCTGGCGGTCGAGATCGATCCACGCCTGTGCGAGCTGGCCGAGCGCTCGCTCCAGGTCGCGGGCGACGTGCGCTTCCTGTGCGCCGACGCGCTCGCGGGCAAGCACGAGCTGAACCCCGCGCTCGTGCGAGCGCTGCCCGTGGCCGGCGACTGGCACGTCGTCTCGAGCCTGCCCTACTCGGCCGGCACGCCGCTGCTCGCGCTCTTGGCGCGGCTCGCGAACCCGCCGGCGACGATGACCGTCCTGCTCCAGCGCGAGCTCGCCCGGAAGATCGCCGCCCGGCCGGGCGGCAAGGAGTGGGGAGCGCTCGGGGTGCGGCTCCAGCTCGCCTACCGCGTGCGCAAGCTGCGCTCGATCCCCCCCGAGCTGTTCTGGCCGCGGCCCCAGGTGGAGAGCGAGCTCCTGCGCCTCGAGCGCCGCGAGGACCGCCCGAGCCGCGGGGACCTGCCCGAGCTGGACGCCCTCCTGGAGGGGCTCTTCGGGCAGCGGCGCAAGACCCTGGGGGGGCGGCTGGCCGCGATCCTGGGCTCGCGCGCCGAGGCCGAGCGCCTGCTCGCCGACCACGGCCTGAGCCCGGCGGGCCGAGCGGAGACCGTCGACGAGGGCACTTGGCTCGCCCTCTCCCGCGACCCGCGCTGGCGCGCCCGGCCTACCTGACGGCCCGTATGGGCCGTCAGGGTCTGTTCGGCCCGTTTTCCCCCTTTGCACCCCCAGGCTGCAGAGCTATAGACTGCCGCCTCGCGGCCGTCGCATGCTCCCGGCCGCGCCGCCACACGTCGCCGCCGTGCGGATTGCCTGGGG
>DATKBQ010000227.1:0-8344 GCA_035546375.1 Planctomycetota bacterium
AAGGAATCGCTCGCCGAGCGTCCGACGCCATTCGTAGCCGGCAGGCACACCGTGAATGACGTTCACTTTCCCCTCGTCGAACAGGACCAGGACGTTCGCGAAGTGCAGCGGCGCGCGGAGATCGAACGACTCGTTACTCCCATAGATCTTGTAGATGCTTGCACCTGCTTTTCCTGATTCGAGAGGCTTCGCCCCAAACACCGACTCGACCTCCTGCTCCGTCATCCCGATACTGAGTCGCGCAGCGTTGAATTGATCCCGCAGTGCAAGGTTTATTCTCCCCTCCCTTGCCCATTTCGCATCAAGAGCAGGCTTCAGCACGACGAACACTGCCGTCAGGCCCCAATCGATATGCTTGCGCGCGGGCGGTTCCTTCATCACATTCTTCGCCCACTCAATCATGTCGACTGCGGGACTCTCCACCGCCCTGATGAGAAAGCGGCAGTCGGCCATGTTCATCGGCTTGAGGTACTTCATGTGCTGCTGGTACGCCGGATTGTAACGCTCCACCAATTCATCCTCCCTCGCATACTGCATCTCGACGAACTTCGAGAATTCATCATCGATGAACACGGCCAGTAACCTTTCTTCGGCCACGGCATCGGGTTCTTCCTCTGGCGCGACCATGAATGTCATGGTGTAGACGCTCTGGCTTTCGTATGTTGTGGCCGATTGAAAGTTCCCGCGCCACTGTACATCCCTGAGAACGTCACTCTTGGAGCGGCCCGGGTGGAAATACTCGATATCAGCGGGTGTGAGAAAGTCATTCTTGGATGCCGGCACGGGGTCCTTCTTCGGTTTCTCCTCGCTGGAGTCACCGCATCCGGCAAGTAATGCCATCAGTCCCGCGGCAATGGACAGCCAAACCAACCTCCCACGGCGAAAGAAGATCCTCTTGGAATGTCCGGGCATGAAGGTCAGGCGGTCAACGGAGGATGTGGGGGTCACGTAAGTCCCTCGACCGTGCAATCGCGGGCGCGCCAGACAGCGGCGTGGGAGAGAACACGGCCCATGGGATCGTCCGCTCGGACGAGGATTCCGTCAAGCTCTCTGGACGAGTCGTGGCAGCGAGTCCCGTTCTGGCTGCGCCAGGAGCTCGAGGCGGCATCGTGTGTCCGCGGGAGGCCGGTTCGGAGATGCAAGCAGGGACCGGCGCGCGCTCGGACCCTGCTTGGCTGAGCGATCCAGGCTACACGCCGCCTTCAGCCCGGCGATCATGCATCGAGAAGGTCGCCTCGGGCACGCCGATACCCGCCGTCGGCAGCTTCATCCGCCTCTTGTTCGGAGGACTGTGGATGCCGCACCTCCATGTGATCGCGAGAGCGTCCGAGCGGCAGGGATCAAGGTGGTGAGGCCGATGCCGCGATGGAAGTTGCCGAGGATCGAGAGGCCGGGCGGCAGTGCGCTGTCGATGGCGGCGATGCGGCGCGGGTGGTCGAGGTCGTAGCGCGGCAGGGCGCCGCGATAGCGGACGATGCGCGACCACTCGGGGCGGCCTTCGAGGCCGAGCAGGGGGCGGAGGTCGGAGACGAGCGTGGCTAGGATCTCGTCGTCGTAGCGATCGACGACACCGGGATCGCGCGCGCCGCCGAGCATCGTGCGCAGGAGCACGCGGTCCGGCGGGCAGGAGGCGGGGTCGATCGAGGAGCTGAAGAGCGTGCCCAGGTGGTGCAGGCGCTCGCGCGAGGGGACGAGGTAGCCGAAGCCGTCGAGACGGTGGGCGATGCGCTCGCGGGGCCAGAGGTGGGCGACGGAGACGACGTTCTCGCCCTCGATCGTGCCCAGCTCGCGCGCGGCGTCGGGGGCGCAGTCGCGCAGCAGGTATGCGGACGCTCGGGCGGAGGTCGCCAGGATGGCGGTGGGGGCGGCGAGCGTGCCTCCGGCGGTCGTGGCGACCCAGGTCGATCGCTCGCGGTGCAGGGAGCTGACGGGCGTCGAGAGCAGCAGGCGATCGCCCAGCGTGGCGGCGAGGGCGTCCGCGAGCGAGCTCATACCGCCCTTCGGCTTGAGCAGGCCGGGCTTGGGCCGGCCGCGGCGGGCGGCCATGGCGGCCATCAGGCTCCCGTGCTCCTCGACCATGCGCGCGAAGTCGGGGAAGGCGCCGCGCAGGGAGATCTGGTCGGGGTCGCCAGCGTAGATCCCGCTGATCAGGGGATCGACGAAGGCGGCGAGGATTTCCTCGCCGAGGCGGTGGCGCACGAAGTCGGCGACCGAGCCGTCCAGGGCCGTCTTCGGGTCGCGCCAGCGCTCGGTGATCGCGCGCAGCTTGCCGCGGGCGCTCATGAGCGGGGTTCGCAGCAGATCCTTCGGGCCCATCGGCACGTCGACCAGCCGGCCTCGGTGCACGACCCAGCGCCGGCGTGCATCGCTCGGGACTTCCTGGGTCGCGAGACCGAGCTCTCGGAGCAGGGTCTCGACCTCCGCGTTGCCCGACTGCAGCGCCTCCGGGCCTTCCTCCCAGCGCAGGCGGCCTTCAGTTTCGGTGCGCACGAGCCCGCCGGCGCGATCGCTGCCCTCGAGGACGAAGAGGTCGGCGTCCGGCCCGCGCGCGTGGGCGTAGGCCAGGCCCGAGATGCCGGCGCCGACGACGAGCGTCTCGCTCTCGCGCCTCATACGGTCTGGCTGAAGCGCGGGCCCTCGGGGCGCTTGTCCTTCAAGTACTCGTCGAAGGCCATCGCCAAGTGGCGCAGGAAGAGCCGCCCGCTCGGCGGGACCGTGATCCGACGCGGCTCGAGCGTGCACAGGCCCTCGGCGGCCAACGGCTCGAGCGCCTTCCACTCGCGCGCGAAGTGCCGCCCGAGGTCACGGCGCTCGAAGCGCTCCTCCAGCTCGTCCAAGTCGAGCCGCATCCGGCACATCAAGGACTGGATCGCCTCGCGGCGCAGGTCGTCCTCCGCGCTGCGCTCGAGCCCGCGCACCACGGCCAGGCCGCCGGCTCGGATCCTCGTCTCGTACTCGCGCGTGTCGCGCGCGTTCTGCAGGAACGCTCCGCCCGCGTCGCCGATCGCGCTCATGCCGAAGGCGACCATGTCGTCCGCGGCGTGGGTCGTGTAGCCCATGAAGTTGCGCTGCAGCTTGCCTTGGTCGAGCGCGAGCGAGAGGCTGTCGCTCGGCAGCGCGAAGTGGTCGATCCCGATCACGCGGTATCCGGCCGCCGAGAGCCGCTCGATCGCGAGCGCGAAGAGGTGCGCGCGCTCCACCGGGTCCGGTAAATGGTGGCGCTCGAGCGCGGTCTGCGCCTTCTTGAGCCACGGGACGTGCGCGTAGCCGTAGACCGCCAGCCGGTCCGGCCGGATCCGCGCGATCGTCTCCAGCGTCGCGGCGAAGGTCGCCTCGGTCTGCTCCGGCAGGCCGTACATGAGGTCCAGGTTCACGCCCTCGAAGCCGCGCGCGCGGCAGTGCTCGACCAGCCGCTCGGTCTCCTCGGTGGTCTGGTCGCGGCAGATCACCTCCTGGACGTGCGGGTCGAGGTCCTGCACGCCCATGCTGACGCGGTTGAAGCCGAGCTCCGCCAGGGTGTCGACCTGCTCGAAGCTGGTGACGTGCGGGTGGACCTCGAGCGATACCTCCGCGCCGGGCAGGAGCTCGAAGTGCCGCGCGATCGCCGCGTGCAGCCGCCGCAGCTCGGCGCTCGAGAGGTGCGTCGGCGTGCCGCCGCCGAGGTGGAGCTGCTTCACGCCGCGACGGCGGCCCAGCAGGCCGGCGACGCGCTCGATCTCCGCCTCCAGCGCACCGAGGTAGCTCGCGACCTTGTCCGCCCGGCGCGTGATCTCGACCGTGCAGCCGCAGAAGAGGCAGCGCCGCTCGCAGAAGGGCAAGTGCACGTAGAGCGAGAGCGGCTCGCCCTCCTTCATCGACGCGCGGCCGAGCGCCGCGCGCGCCTCGGTCTCGCCGAAGTCCTCCGACCACTCGGGCGCCGTCGGGTACGACGTGTAGCGCGGCCCGGCGCCGGACATGCGCAAGAGGAGCTGCTCGTCGACCTGGAGCGTCTCCGCGCTCACCGCTCGCGCTCCTTCACCGCGGCGACGAAGGCCGCGACGCACTCGGGGTCGGTCTCCTTGAGCACGCCGTGGCCCAGGCTCAGCACGTGGCCCGGCCGGCCGTCCACGGCGTCGAGCAGCGCGTGCGTGCGGCGCGCGACCTCCTCGGGCCCGGCGAGCAGCACCGCCGGATCGAGGTTGCCCTGCAGCGCCACCTTCCCGCCCGTGCGCTCGAACGTGCCGGGCAGGTCCGTGCGGTGATCGAGCCCGATCCCCTCGGCGCCGAGGGCGGCCAAGTCCTCGAGCAGGTGGTCGGCGTGGCCGGCGAAGACGACGCGCGGGACGATCCCCGCGGTCTGGGCGAGCACGCGGCGGGTCCACGGCGCGGCGTAGCGCAGCCAGTCCTCGCGACCCAGCGAGCCGGCCCATGTGTCGAACAGGACCAGCACGTCGCAGCCGCGCTCGGCCTGGTAGCGCAGGTGGGCGGCGGCGGCCTCCGCCAAGCGGTCCATCAACAGCTCGAAGGTGCCGCTGTCGCGGTACATCATGCTGCGCAGCCGCGCGAAGGAGCGGGCCGTGCCGCCCTCGACGGCGTACGAGGCGAGCGTGAACGGCGCTCCGCAGAAGCCGATCAGCGCCGTCTCGTCCGGCAGCTCCCGGCGCACCAGTCTCAGGGTCTCGCCTACGTAGGAGAGCGACTCGGCTGGCACGAGCGGCTTCAAGGCCTCGACGTGCCCCCGTTCGCACACGGGCGCCGGCAGCGCCGGCCCGCCCTCGTCGAAGACCAGGGGCATCCCCATCGCCTGCAGGGGCATCAAGATGTCGCTGAACACGATCGCCGCGTCCATCTCGAAGCGCCGCACCGGCTGCAGCGTCACCTCCGCCGCCAGCTCCGGGTCGCGCACCATCTGCAGGAAGCCGCCGGCGCGCTCGCGCACGGCGCGGTACTCGGACAGGTAGCGTCCGGCTTGGCGCATCAGCCAGACCGGAGTGCGCGACAGGGGCTCGCGCCGCAGGGCGCGCACCAGCAGGCGTTCGTCCGTGCCGAGGGTGGTCATCGGGTGCTAGTCGAGTCAGGGTGTCAGGCGGTAACCGGTGCCGCGCACCGTGTGGATGTAGCGCGGGCTCTGGGGATCGGGCTCGAGGGCGCGCCGCAGGCGCACGATGAAGTTGTCGATCGTGCGCGTGGTCGGGAAGGCATCGTAGCCCCAAACGCGGTCGAGGATCTCCGCGCGCGTCACCACCTCGCCGGGCCGCTCCGCGAGGCAGCGCAGGATCAGGGTCTCCTTGGGCGAGAGCGCGATCTTGCGCCGGCCGACATCCGCCGAGCAGGCCTTGAAGTCCACCGTCGCGGATCCGAGCGCGAGCCGCTCGCCCGCCGGCGAGGGCGAGCGGATCCACTGCCGGCGGCGCAGGATGGCGCGCACGCGCAGGATCAGCTCGCGCAGCTCGAAGGGCTTGCCGAGGTAGTCGTCGCCGCCCAGCTCCAGGCCGCGGACGCGGTCGTCGCTGGAGCTGCGCGCGGTGAGGAACAGGATCGGGACGTCGCGCTTCTCGGCGCGCAGCGCCTCGCAGACCGCGAAGCCGTCCATGCCGGGCAGCATCACGTCGAGCAGCACCAGGGCCGGGGGATCGCTGCGGATCCGCTCGAGGGCCTGCACGCCGTCGCCGGCCACCTCCACGCGCCAGCCCTCCAGCTCGAGGTTGTCGGCGATCACCTCGGCCAGGTGCTCCTCGTCCTCGACCACCAGCAGGCGCTCGCCGGACACCTCAGGCCTCCTTCGGCGAGAGCGGCAGCGAGACCTCGACCGCCAGCCCGGGTTCGGCCTCGCGCGCCCGCGCACTGCCGCCGAGCGCGCGCGCCAGCTCGGCCACCATGAACAGCCCCAGGCCCACGCCGGGCCGCGTGCGCACGCTCTCGTCACCGCCGCGCACGAACGGCTCGAAGATGCGCTCGGAGTCGAGACCCTGCAGCCCGGGTCCGAAGTCGCGCACGCTGAGCAGCGCGTGGGCGCCGTTGCGGGAGACGCTGACCTCGACGCGCGCGGGGCTGCCGCCGTACTTGACGGCGTTCGACAGGAGGTTGCGCAGGATCGTGCCGAGCGCCGACGCGTCGCCGACCACGTGCACGGGCTCCGGCGCGCGCAGCGTGACCTCGACCGCGCGCGTCGAGGGGTCGCGCGCCAGCTCCTCCAGCGAGGCGGCGGCGAACGCGGCGAGATCGACGTGCTCGGGTCGCAAGGCCGGGCCGGCGCTCGACAGGCGCGCGCTCTCGAGGAGCTGGTCGACCATCAGGCGCAGGCGGTCGAGGTCCTCCTGGGCGTGGCGCAGGTAGCGCTCGCGCTTCTCGCCTTCGGCCCGGCCCAATTGGAGCGACTCGAGGTAGAGCCGTGCCGACGCGATCGGGCTGCGCAGCTCGTGGGTGACCGCCAAGAGGAAGTTGCGCTGCTGGCGGTGCACCGCGATCTCGCGCTGCATGGAGCGCACGACCAGGTAGACGCCGGCCAAGAGCATCAGGCCCAGGAACACGCCCTCGAAGAGGAACATGCGCATGCTCTGCCGCGCGGCGTCGCGCAGCGCGTCGGCCTGCTGCGGGCTCAGCGCCACGCCCGCGGCCTCGATGCGGCGCGCCAGGAACTCGCCCTGGCGGGTGAAGAAGTACATCCACCATCCCAGGACCAGGAGGTACAGCCCGACCACGGCCCAGTACAGGTAGAGCGTGCGCCGCGGATGGCTCATGGCGCGCGCACCCGCCCGAGGCGCCCGAGCGCCGATCCCAGCCCGCGCGCGGCGCGGTCGACGTGCTCCTCGCCGTGGGCGGTCGAGAGGAACGCGACCTCGTAAGCGGAAGGGGCCATCCACACCCCCTGGGCGAGCAGCTCGGGGTGCAGCTCGGCATACATCTCGGCGGCGGAGGGCTCGATCTGGTGCCACGCGCGCGGCGTTGCGCCGTCCTGCAGGCTGAGCCAGAGGATCGAGCCGAGCCGCGCTACGCTCCCGGCGGCACCGGCGCGCTCGAGCTCGGCTCGCCAGCCGGCCTCCAGCCGAGCGCCGAGAGCTTCGAGCCGCCCGTAGGTCCCTGGCCGCTCCAGCTCGCGCAGGGTCGCGATCCCGGCGGCCATCGCGACCGGGTTCCCCGAGAGCGTCCCTGCTTGGTAGACGGCTCCGAGCGGCGCCACCTGGTCCATCAGCTCCGCGCGGGCAGCGTAGGCGCCCACGGGCATGCCGCCGCCGAGGATCTTGCCCAGCGTGACGATGTCGGGCTCGACGGAAAAGAGCTCGCTGGCGCCCCCCGGGGCGACGCGGAAGCCGCTGATCACCTCGTCGAAGACGAGCAGCGCCCCGTGGCGCGTGCACAGCTCGCGCAGGAGCGCCAGGAACTCGCGCGATTGCAGGAGCAGCCCCGCGTTGGCGGGCACGGGCTCGATCAGGACGGCGGCGATCTCGCGGCCCCGGCGCTCGAACAGCTCGCGCGCGGCCGGCTCGTCCGCCAGCGGCAGCACCTCGGTCAGCGCGGTCAGCTCCCGGGGCACCCCGGCCGAGGAGGGCGCGCCGAACGTGGCGAGCCCCGAGCCGCCCTTCACCAGCAAGGCGTCCGAGTGCCCGTGGTAGCAGCCCTCGAACTTGACGACCCGCGAGCGGCGGGTGGCGCCGCGCGCGAGCCGCACCGCGCTCATCACCGCCTCGGTGCCGCTCGAGACGAAGCGCACCTTGTCGGCGAATGGGAATCGGGCGAGCACGCGCTCGGCCAGCTCCACCTCCGCTTCGCAAGTCGCGCCGAAGGAGAGCCCGTCCCGCGCAACGCGGCAAACCGCCTCGACCACCGCGGGGTGTGCGTGGCCGAGGATCAGCGGACCCCAGGAGCCCACCAGGTCCACGTACGTGCGCCCGTCGACATCCGTGATCTCGCCTCCGCGGCCGCTTGCGACGAACGGAGGGTCGCCGCGGACGGCGCCGAAGGCCCGCACCGGGCTGGAGACCCCGCCGGGCATCGCCGCGCGCGCGCGCTCGAGCAGCGTGCTCACGCGATCCAACCCTTCTCCAGCGCCTCGCGCGCGTGGTAGGTGATCACCAGGTCCGCGCCGGCGCGCACCATCGAGCGCAGGATCTCCGGCACGACCAGCCGCTCGTCGACCCAGCCGCGCGCCGCCGCCGCCTTGACCATGCTGTACTCGCCCGAGACGTTGTAGGCGGCGAGCGGGAGGAGCGAAGCGCGCGACACCGCCGAGATCACGTCCAGGTAGGCGAGCGCGGGCTTGACCATGAGCATGTCGGCGCCCTCCGCCTCGTCGAGCAGGCTCTCGCGCAGCGCCTCGCGCGCGTTGCGCGGGTCGAGCTGGTAGGAGCGCCGGTCGCCGCTCTTC
>DATKBQ010000228.1:0-9371 GCA_035546375.1 Planctomycetota bacterium
GCCTGCATCTCGAGGTCGAGCCGGTCGAGCACCACCAGGATCTCGCCGCCGCGCCGAGGACGGAGGACTCGATGCGCCCGAGCTGGCCTTTGTCGAGGTGCACGACGCTCTCGGCGTGCGTCGCCGCCTGGGGATCGTGGGTCACCATCAGGACCGTCTTCTTGAACTCGCGGTTGAGCCGCTGGAGCAGGTCGAGCACCTGCTCGGCGGAGGCGCGGTCGAGGTCTCCGGTGGGCTCGTCGGCCAGGATGATCTTGGGGTCGCTGGCGATCGCTCGCGCGATCGCGACGCGCTGCTCCTGGCCGCCCGAGAGCTGCTTGGGCCGGTGGCGCGCGCGGTCCTCCAGGCCCACGAGCTTCAGCGCGTACATCGCGTGCTCGCGCCGCTTCCAGCGCGAGAGCGAGCTCAAGCTCAGCGGCAGCTCGACGTTCTCGAGCGCGGTCAGGACCGGGATCAGGTTGAAGCCCTGGAACACGAACCCGACGCTCGCCGCGCGCCAGCGCGCCAGTTCGGCCCCGTTCAGCTCGGACAGGTCCTCGCCGGCGACCCAGAGACTCCCGGAATCCGGCTGGTCGAGGCCGCCGACCAGGTTCAAGAGCGTCGTCTTGCCCGATCCTGAGGGGCCCATCAGCGCGTAGAAGTGGCCCGCCTGCATCTCGAGGTCGAGCCGGTCGAGCACCACCAGGATCTCGCCGCCGCGCCGATAGGTCTTGGTCACTTGGTGGACACGGATCATCGGTTCGCTCATCGCTCACTCCAGCTTGCGCACACGGTCGCCGTGGCGCAGCGAGTCGGGCGGATCGGCCACGATCGACTCGCCGCCCTCCAGGCCGGCCTCGATCAGCACGCGGCCCACGCGCTCGCCGCCCGGGCGCACCTCGCGGAAACGCGCGACGTCACGCTCGAGCACGAACACTCCGTCGCGGCCATCCACCTTCACGACGCTCGATGCCGGCACGAGCACGCGCTCGGGCTCGCCGGCGCCATCGGAGGGCGGCGCCTGCGGCGCGAACACCACGCGCGCGCCCATCTCGGGCCGCAGCCGCTGATCCGGTTCCAGGAAGCCCACCCGCACCTCGATGGTCGCCTTCTGGCGGTTTGCCGTGGGCCAGATCCGCCGAACATCGCCCGCGTAGGCGTGCGCGGGGAAGGCGTCCAGGTAGATCTGGGCCGGCATGCCGATCTCGACCGCCGAGATGTTCGTCTCGGGGAGCTCGACCTGCACCTCGAGCGAAGCGAAGTCGACCATCGTCACCACCGACCCGCGGCTGTTGCCTCCGAGCGAGTTCGGGGACACCACCTCGCCGACCTCGGCGTCCTTGAGGACGACGATCCCGTCGAACGGCGCGCGCACCTCGGTCTTGTCGAGCGTGGCCCGCGCCCCGTCGCGCACCGCCTCCATGACGCCGATCTGCGCGGCTCCCACCTGGAGGTTGGCCTCGGCCACGGCGAGCTGGGCCTCCGCATGGGAGGCCGCGGCGCCGGCTGCCACGAGCGCGGCGCGCGCGCCGTCCTCGGCCGCCGTGGCGCGCTCCAGCTCGGCCCGCGCTTCGTCGACCCGGCGCTGGGCCTCGACGTCCTGGGACTGCAGCTTCTGGAAGCGCCCGAGCTCGAGCTCGGCCAGCTTGCGCGCCGCCTGGGCCTCGGCCAAACCGGCTTCGGCCACGGCGATTCCCGCCTGCAGGCGTTCCCGCTCGGCTTGCGCGGCCTGGCGCTCGGCGCCGGCGCGCGCCACCGCCGCCCGCGCTCCCTCGAGGTCGGCCTCGGCCCGGCGCAGCGCCGAGCGGTACTCGTCCGCGTAGAGCCGCGCGACCACCTGCCCCTTCTGCACCACCGAGCCCTCGGTCACGTTCATCTCGACGATGCGGCCCGGCGTGTCGGCGGACAGGGCCGCGCGCTTGCTCGCGACCACGTAGCCGTTGGCCGCCGTGCCCGACACGGCGCTGGCCGCGAGGGGGGAGCTCTTGGTGACGCGAATGACCCGCACTTCCGGCAGGCGCACGCGGTCCAGGAGCCCCGCGAGCGGGGCGCGGAAGAGCCACGCGAGGCCGCCGGCCAGGGCCAGGATCGCGAGCCAGCCCGTCCAGCGGCCGCGGCGCCTGCGCCAGCGAGCGGGCGAGCGCTCGCCGCGCTCGATCCGCAGCGGGTTCAGGTCCACGGCGCGGTAGCCTAACCCCGCTCCGGCGGGCGAGGAAGCCGCCCGCGCGCGTCCGCGCTACCCTCTCCCCTCCCGTGGAGCGAACCAACGTCTCCAGCGGAACCCCCTGGGAGCCGCTGGTCGGCTACTCGCGCGCCGTGCGCGTCGGCCCGCACGTGCACGTCTCGGGCACCACGGCGACGGGCGAGGGCGGACGCGTGCTCGCCGTGGACGATCCCTACGGCCAAGCCGTTCAGGCGCTGCGCAACATCGAGGTTGCGCTGCGGCGTGCCGGCGCGCGGCTCGAGGACGTGGTGCGCACGCGCATCTACGTGGTCGACATCGACGACTGGGAAGCGGTCGGTCGCGCGCACGGCGAGTTCTTCGGCGACGTGCGCCCGGCGACAGCCATGGTCGAGGTGTCGCGTCTGATCCACCCCGACATGCTCGTGGAGATCGAGGCCGACGCGTACGTCGCGGGTCCGGAAGGGGGCGCGAGGTGAGCCCCAGGAAGATCGAGTTTCATCCGCTGACCCGCGAGCGCTGGACAGACCTCGCGCGGCTCTTCGGCCCGCGCGGAGCCTGCGGCGGGTGCTGGTGCATGTGGTGGCGTCTGGCGGCGGCGGAGTTCACGCGCGGCAAGGGCGAGCGCAATCGCCGGGCATTGCGCCGGATCGTGGAGCGCGGGCCGCCGCCGGGCATCCTCGCCTACGCGGCCGGCGAGCCCGTCGGCTGGTGCGCCTTCGGTCCGCGCGGGGACTACCCTCGGCTCGCGCGCTCGCGCGTCCTGGCGGCGCTCGACGAACAGCCGGTCTGGTCGATCACGTGCTTCTTCGTGGCCAAGCCCTGGCGTGGCCAGGGGCTCACGCGCCGGCTCGTGCGAGCCGCGGAACGCGAGGCACGAGCGCGCGGCGCGCGCGTGCTCGAGGCCTACCCGGTCGACACCTCCGGCGGCGCCCTCCCCGACCCCTTCGTCTACACGGGCCTGCCTTCGACCTTCGAGAAGGCGGGCTTCCGCGAGCTCGCGCGCCGCTCGCGGACGCGGCCGATCCTGCGCAAGCCCTTGCGCGGCGCGCGATCGAGCCGGCCCCGATCCCCGGCGGCCCGCCGGTGAAGGGCGAGAGCCGCCCGCAGGCCGAGGGCACACCGGCGGGTTCCTGGCGCGGCGGACCGCACCGTCCCTGGCCGAGGCCGCGCGAGCCCTGGGTCATGCTGCAGAGCTGGCACGACCTCCTGTTCGCGCACTGGCCGCTGGCGCCGGCGGCGATCCAGCCGCTGCTCCCCTCCGGCCTCGTGGTCGAAACCTTCGACGGCGCGGCGTGGCTCGGGATCGTGCCGTTCCGCGTGGAGCTGCGCGTGCGCTGGCTGCCTCCCCTGCCGGGCGCCTCGGCGTTCCCCGAGCTCAACCTGCGCACCTACGTCCGCGCCGGCGATCGGCCCGGCGTGTGGTTCTTCAGCCTGGATGCGGGCAGCGCGCTCGCGGTCGCGGCCGCGCGGGCGTTCTACGCCCTGCCCTACCACCGCGCGCGCATGGCCTGCGAGCGCGACGGCGAGGCGGTCGCGTACTCGAGCGAGCGCACGCACCGCGGCTCGCCGCCGGCGAGCTTCGCCGGCCGCTACGGGCCCCAGGGAGCGGCCTTCACCGCTGAGCCCGGCTCGCTGGAGCACTGGCTGACCGAGCGCTACTGCCTCTACGCCGCCCGCGGATCGAGGCTCTTGCGCGCCGAGATCGACCACGCTTCCTGGCCCCTGCAGCCCGCCTGGGCGCAGCTCGAAGCCCGCTCGATGGCGCTGGCGGCCGAGCTCGAGCTGCCCGAGCGAGCACCGCTCCTGCACTTCGCGCGCCGCCAGGAGGTGCACGTCTGGGCCCCGCACGGGGTGTAGCGAGGCAAGCCCCGGATCGATGGGCACGCTCGGACGCTCGGCTGGCCCTTCCGCCCGCGGGGAGCAACCCCCGGAAGCCGAGCCACGCGCCGGGCTTGGCAGCGCGCGGCACGGGCGCGCCAAGACCGCCTGCCACGGGGGCGCCGCAGGGCCCTCGCGCACTCCCGCGGCCAGGTGGCCCAGAATGACGGCCGGAGGAGGCCGTATGATCGTTCATCCCCTCCTTGGTGCCGCCCTGGAATGCGATCCGCGCGGTGTCCCGGGGGCCAACTACCGGAGTCGAGACCATGAGGACCAAGAATGACGGGCGCTTCACGCTGGCCTGGCTGAGCGCGTGCGTGCTCGCCGGGGGGCTGTGGGCCGCGCCGAACGCCGCCGCCGCGCAGACGCCGTCGGAGACTCGGGCTGACGAGAACACCCGCCGCGAGAACGCCGAGCGCGCGCGGCGCCAGGCGGAGATCGAGCGTCGCGCCGGCGCGCAGGAGCGGCCGGGGCAGATGGGCGACACGCGCCAGGTAGCCCAGGCGGTCTACGCGCTCGAGCGCACCCACCGCGAGCGCAACGCGCGCATCGGCCGCTTGATCGACGTGTACCGCGAGCAGGGCAGCCAGGGCCGCCTCGCCGAGCTGGAGCAGCTCAAGCGGACGGAGAACCGGCGCTACGAGAACGCGATCGCGGGCTACAAGCGCCAGGTCGGCCCCGAGAACTTCGCCAAGATCCAGCAGGTGATCGACGCCCGCGGCCCGGGAGCGGGCACCGATCGCGAGCGCCTGCGCCGGCGCGGCGAGTTCGAGGGCCAGCCGCGCGAGGCCAGCGAGCGGGCCCGGCTCGAGCGCGAGCGCCTCGAGCGGGAGCGCGGCGAGCGCGAGCGGGCGCAGCGCGAGCGAGAGCGCCCGCGTCCTCCGCAAGCGGAGAACCGCGGCAACGAGCGGCCGCAGCCCAGGCCCCAGCCCAGGCCGGATCCGCCGAAGGACAAGGACAAGGACGAGGAACGGCCGCGTCCGAATCCGCCGCGGCCCCCGCGGTAGTCACGAGGCACAGGAGTCACGAACGTGAAGAACTTGATTGCACCCACGGCCGGCCTGACGCTGGCGTTCCTCCTCCTCGCCGGCTGCCGCAACGACAAGCCGTCGCAGTACGACGAGGGCTACGTCCCGCCGGCGACCACCGGGTCGCAGGCAGGACGGGACTTCGACCCCGATCCGTCGGAGGCCAACATCCCGACCCAGGACGAGGCCAACGCGCAGGCGTCGAAGCAGATCAACTCCCAGAACGCCGATGCCGAGTTCGAGAAGCTGAAGAACGAGATCGGGGGCGGTGAATAACCGTCACCGAGATCGATCACGACTTCTCGAGTTGCATCCGTCTTGCACGTAACGTGCGAGACGGATGCAGCGCTTCCGGGACCGGCGGCGCGCGTGGGCCTGCCGGAGGATCAACCGTCGCGGAGTCCGATCTTCCGCGCGCGGCGCAGCACCGCGCGCAACATGGCTTGGTCCAGCTTGCCGGTGCTGACGTTCTGCTGGCTGGGGTGATACGAGGCGAGCAGCGCCGGCGAGCCGTCGAGGGAGAGCACGGCCCCGTGCGCGAAACGCGGCAGGGGGCGCGGGAGCCCTGCGCCGCGCTCGCGCAGGAGCCTCAGGCCGCTGCGCCAGGCGAGGGCGCCCAGGCACAGGATCACGCGCACCTCCCGCGCCAGCGCCAGCTCGCGCACCAGGTAGGGGTGGCAGCTCTCGAGCTCAGACGGCAGCGGGCGGTTCGCGGGCGGCGCGCAGCGCACCGCGTTGGTGATCCACGTGCCGAAGAGCTGCAGGCCGTCGCCGCGTGCAACCGAGAGCGGTCGGCTCGCGAACCCCTCGGCATGCAGCGCCCGGTAGAAGAACGGTCCCGAGCGATCGCCGGTGAAGGGCCGGCCCGTGCGGTTCGCCCCGTGGGCGCCGGGCGCGAGGCCCAGGATCAGGAGCCAAGCGCGCTCGTCCCCGAACCCGGGCACGGGCTTGGCCCAGTAGCGCTCGCCGCGGTGGGCGGCGCTCGTTCCCGGCACCGACTCGCGCCACGCCACCAGGCGCGGGCAGAGCCTGCAGGCGACCACTTCGCGCTCGAGTCTCTTGAAGGAATCGCGCACGGGACCGGGCCGCAGGACGGAGCGAGCGGCGAGCCGGCTCAGTCCGCGACCAGGCGGTAGCCCTGGCCGCGCACGGTCTCGATCGGCGAGCCGCCCTGGCGGCCGAGCTTCTTGCGCAGGCGCGTCATGTGCACGTCGAGCACGTTGGTGCCGGGCTCGAACTCCAGGCGCCACACCTCGCGCAGGAGCTCCTTGCGCGAGAGCACGCGGCCGCGCGCCAGCGCCAGGGCGAGCAGCAGCTCGAATTCCCGCGGCGACAGCTCGATCTCCTCACCCGCGCGCTCCAGGCGGCGGTGGGCGAGGTCGAGCTTGATGTCGCCGACCTCGATCTGCGCGGAGGCGTGGCGGCGCAGGACGGCCTCGAGCCGGGCGACCAGCTCCTCGAACTCGAAGGGCTTGATGATGTAGTCGTCCGCGCCCAGCCGCAGGCCCTTGATCCGCTGCTCCACGGCGTCGTGGCCGGTGACGAAGATCACCGGCACCTGGATGTCGCGCGCGCGCAGCTCCTTCAGGAAGTCCCAGCCGTCGATGCCGGGCATCTCCACGTCGAGCAGGATGACGTCGAAGTGGCCGGCGCTGTGCTGCGCCAGGGTATCCCAGGCGACGCGGGCATCGGGCACGGCGATGTGCTCGATCCGGGCCTCCTCGAGGGCCAGGGCCGCATACCGCAGGAAGCCGGGATCGTCGTCGACGACCAGAACGCGCATGGACCTGAGACTCTTTCTGAGCGAACGAAAGGGAGATTGTAGGGAAACGCGCGCGGCGCGCGCACCTCGGCTCGCGTGAGCGGACCCCAGCGGCTAGCCTGGGACCGGTTCGCGGGGTCTTCTTGGATCATGAAGCCGCGGGATGGTATCGGGGATTTTCGCACGGGCGCCTGGCACCCAGGTAGGGTTCTTCGCCAGGGTGCCCCGGGGCGGTCAGGGTCGGGTAGCCGGCCGCTCCGCGCGGCGGCGGCTCAGGAAGGGCCTGAGCAGGACGATCCCGGCGACGAAGCCGCCGACGTGGGCCCACCAGGCGATCCCGGCCTCACCCGGTGCCCCGGCGATGGCCAGGCTGCCGCTGAAGAACTGGATCAGGAACCAGACGCCGAGGAAGAAGACCGCGGGCAGCTCGACGAAGACCGGCCAGAAGAGGATCGGCACCAGGGTGATCACGCGTGCGCGGGGGTAGAGCACCAGGTAGGCCCCCATGACGCCGGCGATCGCGCCGGAGGCGCCGATCGCCGGCGCGACCGAGTCCGGAGCGCTGAGCATGTGCACGACGCCGGCCAGGACGCCGCACAGGAGATAGAAGAAGAGGAAGCGCGACGGGCCCATCCGGTCCTCGACGTTGTCGCCGAAGATCCACAGGGTCCACAGGTTGCCGAAGACGTGCAGCCAGCCGCCGTGGAGGAAGATGCTGGTCAGGAACGGCCACGCGTCGCGCGGATCCAGTCCGATGCGGCGCGCGTGCTCGGGGTGCATGTAGCGGGCGGGGACCAGGCCGCAACGCTCCACCAGGGCCTCGACCTCGCGGCCGGAGAGCGAGAGCTCGAAGGCGAAGGCGAGGAGCGTGGCCGCGATCAGGAGCGAGGTCATCACCGGCGCATGGCGGTGCGGAACCGTGTCTCGGATCGGGAACATCGCCTGGTCTCGAGCTCGCTCGCCGCGCCATGGTGGAGGAGCGGGACCCGTGGCGCCACATGGGCCGGAGCGGTGTCGCTAGAATCCCGCACGGCCGGAGCGATGGCGACGCAGCGCAAGCGCAGGACACCCAAGGTCAAGGTCGGGCAGAGTCCGGGGACGCTGACCATCCCCGCCGGCGCGCCCAAGCCGCGCCTCAGGCTCTCGCTCTACGGACCGGACGCGATCGAGCGGCGCGAGGACATCAGCGCGAAGGACCTGCCCAAGCTGCTCTCGGGCGAGCGGAACGCTTGGCTCGAGGTGACCGGGATCGGCGACGAAGCCGTCCTGCTTGCGATCGCGGACGCCTTCCAGATGCCGAGGCTGGCGCTGGAGGACGTCACCCACTCGCCGCAGCGGCCGAAGGTCGACGCCTACGACGACGCGTTGTTCGTGGTGCTGCGCATCCCGAGGGCCGGCGAGGGGATGGAGCTGGAGCAGCTCTCGATCTTCGTCCGCGGCCGCGCCGCGGTCAGCTTCGTCGAGCGCGACGAGCCCGCGCTCGAGCAGCTCTCGCGCCGGCTCGACGACGCGCAGGGGCGCCTGCGCCAGCGCGGCATCGACTACTTGGTCTACCGCCTGTGCGACTCGGCGGTCGACGCCTACTTCCCGCTGCTCGAGCGCATGGCCGAGGCTGTGCAGGCGATCGAGGGCGAGGCGATCCGCGACTGCACGCCGCGCCTCCTGCGCCAGCTCTACGCGCTCACCCACGACCTGAGGACCCTCTTGCCGGTCTGCGTCCCGATGCGCGACCTGCTCTCGAGCTTGCGCCGCGACGCGCCGACCTTCATGCAGGCCCACAACCTGCCGTACCTGCGCGACGTGCAGGACCACGCCTCCCAGGTGGTCGAGCTGACCGAGTACTACCGCAACGTCGCCGGCGACGTGCGCGACCTGATCCACGGCACGCTGAATCTGCGGATGAACCAGGTGATGCGGATGCTGACCGCGCTGGCCGCGGTCTTCATCCCGCTGACCTTCATCGCCGGGATCTACGGCATGAACTTCGAGCACATGCCGGAGCTGGACTGGCGCTGGGGCTATCCCTTGGTCCTGGGCTCGATGGCCCTGGTCGCGGTCGCGAGCTTCGCTTGGTTCCGGCGCCACGGGTGGATGCGGATCGGCGACGAATGATCGTTCTCGTTCAGGCGGAGCGATCGAAGTGCCTGACCGCGAGGAGATCGGCGTCGGCGACCGGCCGCACGTCGGCCTCCTCGAGGGTCACGAGCGCCTCGGTCCTGCCGGATGCGCTGACGAACTCGACCTCCAAGCCCCCCAAGCCATCGGTCTCGTAGAGCTGGACGACAGTTCCCAGGTCGCCCTTCCGGAGCCCGTGCTCGGGCAGATCGCGGTTCAGCACCACGGTCTCGAGTGTCTTGAATCGCATTACGGCCCCGGGAATGCGGTCACGAATCTTGGGAACTGGAGAGTGCCAGGTTCTCAGCTCTTGGCGGGACGTGAGGGTTGCCCGGTTCGGGACTGCTTGAGCTCGAGCTCGCAGATCTCGATGGACGCCTCGATCCATCGATCGACGAGTCGCAGCAGCCGTTCGTGATTGCGT
>DATKBQ010000229.1:0-13973 GCA_035546375.1 Planctomycetota bacterium
GGGAGCGACCGCGAAGGCCGCCGCCGCCGGGCGCGCGCGGCGCTCGCAGCCGGCGCGGAGGAAGAACTGGGGCCTGCTGCTGGGCGCCGCGGCGATCCTGATCGTGGTCGTCGCCGCCGCCGTCTTCATGCTCAACCGCAGCAGCGAGCCGGTGCAGGCCAACGAGAGCGTCAAGGCCCCGCCCGCGGCGCCGGCGAACCCGGAGAGCGCTCAGGGGGCGGTCGAGACGCCGGTCAAGGGGGGCGCACCCGCCCTGGCCGAAGCCGAGCCCACGCCGGAGCCGGAGCCCGAGGTGGCCGCCAAGGCCCCGCCGCCGGAGTCGACCCCGGAGGACATCGACCTCCTGGCCCTCCCCGACCAGGAGCCGCTGCCGGAGACCTCGCCCGAGGACGCCGCGCAGATGCGCGAGTGGATGGCCACCGTCGTGGACCCCGCCGCCGGAGCGGCGGGCGCGCGTGCGAGGGAGAAGCTGATCGCGAAGGGCAAGGAGGCGTTCCCGATCATCCTGAACGCCTTCAAGCGCCTCGAGCTCTCGACCGAGGAGGGTTTTCGCACCGGCGACGTGATCCAGCGCGAGCTCCTGATGCGGATCTGCAACGGCAACAACGTCGGCTGGCAGTACCCGCAGGAGGAGGGGTATCTCCTGTACGACAAGAAGGCGATCCGCACGTGGTTCAAGCTGTGGGGCGAGGCGAAGGACGACCCGAAGAAGTGGGCCAAGCTCGCCAAGCTCGATCAGAAGGAGGCCGAGGAGGCGGAGGGGAAGCCGAAGGTCGACAAGCTGGACGATTTCTAGGGGCTAGGATCCAGGCGACTCGCCGATCCAGCCATTTGTCAGTGCAGGGGCGCCCTCCGGGCGCGAAGACGCTCCGCGTACGGTTCGGCCGCAGACGGCCGAACCTACCGCGGAGTTAAAAAAAGAGCTTCGCGCCCGAAGATCATCGTGAAGAGGAACGTCTGGGGTGATGTAGCGCTTGCTGCTGCTGTCCGGATGATGACGGATGGACTTTCGCGTTCGCAATGGTCCTCACACCTCGTCCCCTCCATTCGGGCGCGAAGCTCCGCTACCTGAATTCCGGGCGCGACAAGCGGCCGTCTTCGGCCGCTTGAGCGCACGGAATCCGGCGGCCGAAGCGCCCGAAGGGCGCCCCTGCACGGGTGGTGTGCAGCGTCTCGCTGGTGGCAGCGGACCACCGAAGGTGAGGAGCGTTTCGAAAGGGCCCAGGTGCGTTCAGTCCGCGCGCACGGCCGCGCCCGGGCGGCGCGGGTCGGTCGCGCTTTCGACGGCGCCGCCGGGCAGGACGCGGATGGCTTGGATGCTCCCCCAGCGCTCGGGTTCCTCGGCGATCTCGTGGCCGAGGCGGCGCAGGCCCTCGAGGAGCTCCGCGGGCCAGCCGGGCTCGAAGTCGGTGGTGATCGGGCTCCACTGCTGGTGGAAGCGCGGCGCGGCGACAGCCTCCTGGAGGGGCTGCTCGTAGACCAGCGTGCGCAGGATCACGGCGATCACGGAGGTGATGATGCGCGGGCCGCCGGAGCTGCCGATGACCAGGCTGACGTTTCGTCCGCCGTCGCGCAGCACGGTGGGCGTCATCGAGGACAGCGGGCGCTTGTGGGGCTGGATGGCGTTGGCCGCGCCGCCGAGCAGGCCGAACTGGTTGGCGGCGCCCGGGAGGGAGAAGTCGTCCAGCTCGTTGTTCAGGAGGAAGCCCGCGCCGCGCACGAGGATCCCGCTGCCGAACGAGCTGTTGAGGGTCGTGGTCAGGCTGACGGCGTTGCCCTCGCCGTCGAGCACCGAGAGGTGCGTGGTCTGCGCGCCCTCGGGGCCCCCGTGACCCTCGTGTGACGGCGGGCTCGGGATCCCGTGCGAGGCCTGCTCGCCGATCGAGACGCGCGTGCGCGCGATCCAGGCCGGGGAGAGCAGCTCGTCCACGGGCACGGGATGGAAGTCCGGATCGCCCATGCGTTCGGCGCGCTCGGCGAAGGAGCGCCGCAGCGACTCGATCCACCCGTGCACGGCGCGCACGCCGAGCCCGCAAGCCTCGGCGCTGGGCTCGCGGGCTGAGGCGCGCGCCAGCTCCAGCTCACGCCGCGCCTCGCGACGCTCGGCGTCAAGGGGAAAGCCCTCGAGGACCCCGAGCACTTGGAGGAGGATGATCCCGCCCGAGCTGGGCGGGGGCATGCTGATCACCTCGCGCCCCCGGAACCATCCGCGCAGCGGGGCGCGCCAGCGCGGCCGGTAGCCGGCGAGGTCCTCGAGCGAGATCGGCGACGGGCCGGCGCGCGCCAGCTCGTCCACCAGGCGCTGCGCGTTCCGCCCGAGGTAGAAGCCGTCGAAGCCTTCGCGCGCCCACAGCGCGAGCGTCGCCGCCAGGTCGGGCTGGACCAGGAGGTCGCCCTCGCGCAGCGGCTCGCCCCGCGGGTAGAAGCGATCGCGCGATCCCGGGTCCTCTCCGAGCCGCGCGCGCGTCGAGGGGCTGGCGAGGTCGCGCGCGAGCAAGGGCCCGACGCGGAACCCGCGGCGCGCCAGCTCGATCGCCGGCCGCGCCAGCTCGTCGAGCCCCAGAAGGCCCGACCCCAGTCGCTCGTGCAGGGCGAGCAGCCCGGCCGGCGTGCCGGGAACCCCGACCGACAGCGGACCCTGGCGCAGGAGCCTCGGCACCGGCCGGCCATCCTCGTCGAGGTAGCGCGCGGACTCCGCGGACGCGGGCGCGGTCTCGCGGAAGTCGAGCGCCTGCGGCTCGCCCTCGTGGGGCACCCAGAGCGCGAAGCCCCCGCCGCCGAGGTTGCCCGCCTGCGGGTGGACGACGGCGAGGGCGAGCGCGGTCGCGACCGCCGCGTCGGCCGCGTTGCCGCCGCGGCGCAGGATCTCGGCGCCGACCTCGGCCGCGCGCGGCTCCTCGCACACCACCATGCCGCAGTCGGGCCGCGGCCAGCTCGGCCGAGCCTCGAGGTCGCGCGCCGAGCGGCAGGCCGCGGCGCCGGCCATCGCGAAGGCCAGGCAGCAGCGGGCGAGGGAGCGAGCGCTCACGCGACCGGCGAGTCGTCGCCGTCGCGCATCTCCTCGACCTTGACGCCGCGCTCGCGCATGTAGACCACCGAGCGGTCGATCGCGTCGTCCTCGCCCTCGATCTCCACGGCGACCAGCGCCAGCGTGTCGGTGATGCTCGCCGCGCGGATGTTCGGGATCACGCCGAAGCGCGCGCTCAGGGTGTGGCTGATGATCGGCTCCGAGATCAGGTGCTGCGGGAAGGTGCAGAAGTACTTGCGCATCGTCATCGGGGTGAGCTTCCTTCCCTCGCCGCCAGGGTGCGCGATCGATCCACGGCGGCAGCGCCGGCCGAGAGCAGACATCCCAACAAAAGCACCGCCGGCCCCGCAAGCCGCCCGCGGTAGGGCGCGCGCTGGAACCGGTCGGTGCCGGCCGGGGCGTAGACCGACGGGTGGCGCATCCAGTCGATCCCGGCGCTCTCGCACAGGAGCGTCGCCGGGGAGAGCTCGAGCAGGAGCCGCGCCGCCTCAGGCGGCCAGGGCTCCCGCGCGAGCGAGCCGCGGCCCGGCAGCGCGACCAACAGGCCCGCGGCGAGCACGCACAGGCCGGCCCCCGCGACCGGCGAGCGCGGGGCGAGCCGCCCCAGGCCGTGGCCGGCCGCGAAGAGCCCGGTCCAGGCCAGCGCGGCCCAGAGCGGCGCCGGCAGGTCGCGCTCGGAGGCCGCGCCGGCGAGCGCGAGGGCGACCATCCACGCGCCGGGAGCGGCGAGGGCGTAGCTCGAGAGCGGCACGCCGAGCGCGCCGCAGAGCCAGCCGGCTCCGACGGCGCGCACCGAGAGCCAGACCAGGAGCGCGACCGGGTCGGGCCCGGCTTCCATCCCCGGCGCCACGCCGAGCGGCAGCGCGCCGAGCGCGCCGGCGAATGCGACGCCGAGGGCGAGGCCGAACTCCCGGCGCCGGCTGCGTGCGGGCCGCGGGTCCTTCACGGCCTGCCCTCGCCCTCGCGCTCCTCGAGGAGGCGGCGCGCCTCGGCGCCCGCCCTGCGCAGCTCCTCGGCGAAGCGCTGGAGCTCGATCAGCTCGAGCAGCCGCTGCTCGGGCGTGAGCCGGAGGTTCTCGCGCAGGAGCGTCACGTCGACGTGCCGCTTGTAGGCCTCGATGACAGGGTTCGGCTCGAGCGGCGGCCGGTCGCGGCGCATGCACCGGATTCTACCGGGGTTCTCCCGGGGGCCGACAGGCATCGCTGGACGCGTGGATCGCCAAGGCGAGACTCCCAGGAACCGATCGACGCGCCGCGCCTCGAGGCGCAGCTGCGGCACAGGCGGCGGCCCGCGCGCGAAACCGATCGACGCGCCGCGCCTGGAGGCGCGGCTGCGGCACAGGCGGCCTGCGGCCGCGTGCCGCGTGCCAGCCGACTTGGCCCCCGAGGCTGCTGCCGGCCAAGACGGGGATGCCGTCTAGAATCGTTCCGTGCCCGCCGACGAGGCTCTTGCAGGGGAATCGATTGCCGACGCGCCCGGGCCCACGGCGGAGGAGCTCGCGTTCGACGAGTACCTCGAGCGAGCGCTGGGCGGCGCGGCGCCGGATCCGGTGGACTTCGCGCGCGCCCGCGGCGGCGCGAGCCCCTCGCTCCTGGAGCGTCTCGCGCGGATCCACCGCCGTTCCGCGCGCGCCCCGTGGGACGCGGGTTCCCTGCCCTTCGAGCGGCTGGGCGAGTTCCGCCTGGTGCGCCGGCTCGGCGGCGGCGGCATGGGGTTGGTGTTCGAGGCCGAGCAGGAGTCTCTCGGGCGCCGCGTCGCGCTCAAGCTGGTCCGTCCCGAGCTCCAGGGCTCCGCGGTCGCGGCCGAGCGCTTCCACCGCGAGGCCCTGGCGATCGCTTCCTTGCGCCATCCCGGCATCGTCGGCGTGTTCGCCGCCGGCGAGGAGCGCGGCGTGCGCTACCTCGCGATGGAGCTGGTCGAGGGCTCGAGCCTGGACGAGCTGGCGGAGACGGGCGAGCTGGCGCGCACGCCGACCGCACGCAAGGTGCGCTGGACCCTCCAGCTCGCTCGCGCACTGGAGTACGCCCACGGTCGCGGCGTCGTCCACCGCGACGTCAAGCCCTCGAACGTCCGCATCACGCCCGACGACCGCGCGCTGCTCGTCGATTTCGGCCTCGCGCGGATCACCGGCTCCGGCCAGGTCTCGCTGACCGAGAGCTTCGCCGGCAGCCCGAGCTACGCCTCGCCCGAGCAGATCGCCGACGCCGGCGCGGTCGACGCGCGCACCGACGTCTACTCCCTCGGCGTCACGCTCTACCAGTGCCTCACGGGCACGGCGCCGTTCGCCGGCGAGTCGGTCGACCAGGTATTCCACCGGATCCTGTCCGCCGAGCCGGTGCCGCCGCGCAAGCTCGCGCCCTCGATCCCGCGCGACCTCGAGACGGTCGTGCTGCAGGCGATGGAGCGCGATCCCGCCCGCCGCTATCCGAGCGCCGGGGCCCTGGCCGACGACCTCGAGGCCGTGCTCGAGCTGCGCCCGATCCGCGGGCGGCCCCCGGGCGTGCTCGAGCGCCTGAGGCGCGCCGCGCGGCGCCACCCCGCACTGGCCACAGCGCTCGCCAGCGGCGCGGTGGCGCTCGCCGTGCTGGCCGGCGCGCTCTTCGCGCAGGCTTCGGTGCGCCGCTCCGAGCAGCGCGGGGAGGCTCGGCGCGCGGTCGCCGCGGCGCGCGCCAAGGTCGCCGAGTACCAGGAGAGCCGCCGCGCGCTCGCCGGCCTCCTGGCCGAGGTCGAGGAGCTGCGCCGCGACCAGGCCTACGAGTACCTCGACGAGCGCCAGTACGCGCTGCTCGACGCGAACGAGGAGCGGCTCGACGAGCACAAGCGCGCCTGGGAGGCGACGTTCTACGAGGTGCTCGACCTCCTGCGCCACGCCGAGCGCCAGGACCCGCTCGTCGAGGCCGCGGAGGCCGTGCGCGCCGACCTGCACATGGAGCGCCTGCTCGAGGCGCGCGAGGCCCGCGACTGGGGCAGCGCCGAGCTGCAGCGCGACCTCGTCCTGGCCCACGATGCCGACGGGCGCTGGTCGCGCGAGCTGTCGGGCGAGCTCGAGCTCACCCTGCGCACGGAGCCCCCCGGCGCCGAGGTGCACCTCTTCCTCCTCGAGGACGCCTCGCGGCTCGTCGAGGGCGGCGAGCCGCGCCAGGTCCCCGTGCCCTTCGCCGGCGGGGCGCTGCCGGTCCCGCCGGGAACCTGGACGCTGCGCGTGCGCGAGGGCGCCGGCGAGCTCCTGCGCGGCGACCACCTGATCGAGATCGCGGGCCACCCGATCGAGGGCGCGGTGCTCATGGCCGAGGGCCCGGCGCCGCTCGCGTGCGGCGACCGCCTGGCGGCGATCGACGGTCAGCCGGTCCGCGACCTGTGGGCGATCGAGACGCTCGGCGCGCCCGCGAAGCCCGGCGGCGACGGCGAGGTGCCTGCACGGCGCTTCGAGTTCGAGCACGCGGAAGGGACGCTCGTGCTCGAAGGGACGAGCTTGGCCGAGCTCGGCGTGCGCGCGCTGACGGCGGCCGAGTTCGCCGCGGACCGCGCGCGGCCCGCCGTCGCGGCCAAGGTGCTGCGCTACGGAGAGCTGCTCGAGGTGCGGCTGCCGCCCGGGCTCGACGTGCGAGCGAGCGCCGCGCCCGCCTTCCTCTCGCCCGCCAGCTCGCTCGGACGCAGCCCGATCGAGGCCCGCCGGCTGCCCTCGGCGAGCTACTTGGCGATCGCCGCGCTCGACGGATACGAGGAGCATTGCGTCGCCATTCCACAGGGAGTCGGCCGTTGCGAGTCCACGCTCCGCCTGCACCCGCTCGGCAGCGCGCCCGAGGGATTCGTGCGCGTGGAGGAGGAGGGCGGCTACTGGATCCAGGAGCGCGAGGTCACGTCCGCCGAGTACCTCGAGTTCGTGAACGATCCCTCGACCCTGGCCGAGATCGACGCGACGGGCGCCCTGGCGCTCGTTCCGCGCCTCAAGCAGGAGCCGTTCGGCGGCCCAGTCTGGGAGCGCAGCGAGGACGGGCGCTTTCGCTTGCCCGAGGACTGGAGCGCGGACCTGCCAGTCATCGGCATTTCCTGGGGCGACGCGCAGGCCTACGCGAGATGGCGCACGGAGCGCGATCGCGCGCGCGGGCTCGAGTGGGCGTATGCCCTGCCGACCTACCTCGAGTACGCCTACGCGGGCGTCGGGCGCCTGGGCTGGAACTATTCCTGGGGCACTCGCTTCCGCGCCAAGTGGTCGCACACCTGCTTCGCGCGCCCGTCGGCGCGCTTGGGGCGCGTGATGCAGTTCCCCGTCGATCGCTCGCCGTTCGGGGTCTACGACCTGTGCGGCGGCGTCTTCGAGTGGCTCGACCACTGGTACGACGAGGGGCGCGGCCAGCGCGGCTTGGGCGGCGGGGCCTGGGGGCACTCCGACCCCGAGGTGATCAAGGCGACCGGCGGCTTCGGCGCGCCGCCGGAGGTGACCTCGGCCTCGGTCGGCATGCGGCTGGTGGCACGCACGGCGCGGGAGGATCCGCGTTGAAGCCCGTGTCCGATCCCGGAGGCGAAGTCGAGCGGCTGCTGGCCGAATCGCGCGGCGAGGTCCTGGCCTTCGTGCGCCGGCGCGCCTGCCGCAGCGTCCTGCGCATGGAGAGCGCCGAGGACCTCGTGCAGGACATCTCCGCGCGCATCCTCGAGCGGGGGCTCGACCCGAGGCTGGCCGACGACCGCGCCCGCCGTGCGTGGCTCCTTCGGGTCGCGGACAACTTCCTCAAGGACCGCCGGGACCACTGGTCCGCCCTCAAGCGCGGCGGCAGCCGCGTCCTGCGCCTGAGCCTCGCCGGCGAGGACGCGGCCGAGGGCTCCAGCCTGCGCGAGCTGGCCACCTCGGTCACCGGCCCCTCGACCTTCGCCGTGCGCCGCGAGCAGGTCTCGATCGCAGCCCTCGCCCTGGACATGCTGCTCCCGCGGGACCGCGAGCTGATCGAGGGCCTGTGCGAAGGGATCGCCCTCCACGAGCAGGCCGCCCGGCTGGGCCTCAGCTACGACGCGGCCCAGCGCGCCCGCCAGCGCGCCGTCGAGCGCCTGCAGCGCACCTTCCGCTTGGCGCTGCGGACGCGGGGTTGACCGGCCCTCGGCGGCACCGCTGCACGCGGACTTGCCCCGCGCCGTGCCGTGTGCCGTTCAAAGGGGCGAAGCGAAAAGCAGGGGCTCCGCCGTTTTTTTTCGTGTCGTCCCCGGGGGCGCTTCCCGTCCAGGAGACAGGAGGCGAGCTCGACTCCGTCCCGCCCCAGCGAGGCCCCATGGCGAATCGAATCCCCACCGCGCTGCTCTTCCGCGTCCTGGCACCGCTCGCCATGGGTTGCGCCGGGCTCGCCCACGACGTCTCGCCGACCTCGATCCTGCTGCGGCCCGCGGCGGAGGACTACGTCTACGTCTTCGACCCGACGGGCTGCAAGGCGACGATCACGGCCAAGAGCACCGCCCCGGGCCTGGCCAAGGTGTACGCGGTCGACATGGCCACGGGCAACGTGATCCAGGGGACGACGAACGGCGCCTCGGCCACCGTGCCCGGCCGGGTCGACCAAGTCTTCCTCGTGCGCGCCGAGCCCGGGATCACCCACGTCACGAGCGCCGCGATCGAGGTCTGCTGGGTCGGCGAGGGCGGCCCGTGCAACGAGAACAACTGCAGTCCCTACGCCCCCCACGTCGTGGCGGTCCAGGTGGATCCCGATCCGCTCTCGATCGGCCACGCGATCTACAGCGGGATCGTCGGCGACCCGATCTCGAGCGACGACGGGGAGGTCTTCCTGGCGGAGGAGGCGGACCTCGACCTCGGCGGGCCGATGGGGCTCGCCTTCCGGCGCAACTACTCCTCGCGCTGGCTCGCCGACGGGGTGAGCGCCGGCGCGCTGGGAGCGAACTGGCGCCACGGGTTCGACTGGAGCCTCGCCTCGACCGGCCACAACGTCGAGATCACGACCCCCACCGGGCGCGTGATCCGCTTCCAGCGCACCTTCTTCGATCCGGCCTGGAAGCTCGCCCTGTACGACGACATCCCGTTCCAGCTCGCCGAAAGCGGCGCCGACAAGCGCCTGGGCGACCCCGTGAGCGGACGGATCCGCACCTTCGACGCGAACGGGCGGCTGACGCGGATCGAGGACGGGCACGGCAACGTGCACACGCTGAGCTACGTCTCCGGCCGGCTCACCGCGGTCAGCGATGGGCTCGGGCGCACGCTGAGCTTCACCCACGGGGCCGGAAACGCCCTGAGCGGGGTCAGCGACTCGACGCGCAGCGTCGCGTTCGCCTACTCGGGCGGCGTGCTGGCGAGCGCCACGGACGCCGCCGGGGGCGTGACCGGCTACGCATACGATCCCGCCTTCCCCGGCGAGGCGCTCATGGTCTCGCGCACGCGGCCGGCGGGGAACACGCCGTTCGTGCACGCTTATGACGGTGCGAAGCGCGCGATCAGCGAGACCAGCGCGCGCGGGCACACGACGACGCTCGCCTACAGCCCTTCGGGCAGCCCGACCACCGTCACCGACCCGCTGGCGAACGCCCAGGCGCACGCCCACGCCGCGGGCGGGAAGCTGACGGGCTTCCAGGACGAGGGCGGCAGCTCGGCGACGATGCAGTACGACGCCCAGGACCGCCGCCGCTCGGTGACCGACCGCCTGGGCAAGACGACCTCATGGACGCGCCACGCCGCCAGCGGGCGGATCGCGTCGATCACGGAGTCCGACGGCTCGCTCACGAGCTTCGGCTACACCGCCCGCGTCGCGGGCGGGCTGACGTTCTTCGACCTCACCTCGATCGCCCGCCCGGGCGGAATCGCCGAGTCGCATGAGTACGACGCGAGCGGCAACCTCGTGCGCACGACCGACGGCACCGGCGGCATCTGGACCTACGCTTACAATGGCCGCGGCCAGCTCCTGAGCGCCACCGATCCCGAGGGCGGCGTCTCGAGCTTCACCTACAACGCCGACGGGACGCTCGCGACCCACCAGGATCCCGCGGGCAACGGGAGCGTCTTCACCTATGACACGTTGGGGCGCGCGATCCAGCTCGAGCGGGCCGACGGCTCGATGGTGCACTTCGCCTACGACGCGCTGGACCGCCTCACGTCGCTCACCGACGAGCTGTCGCGCACGACGAGCTTCGGCTACGACGCCAACGGCAACCTGACCTCGATCACCGACCCCTCGTCGGAGACCTGGACCTTCGCCTACGACGAGCTGGACCGACCTGTCGCGGCGCTCGATCCGCAGGGGAACCAGGCGCTCGTCGCCTACGACGAGCGCGGGAAGATCGCCGAGCTCACCAACGGCGCGGGCGAGACGACGAGCTTCGCCTATGATGCCCGCGGCCGCTTGATCGCGATCGCCGACGGCCTGGGAGAAACCTGGTCGATCGGGAGCGACCTCGAGGGCATCCTCTCGTCGCTGCAAGATCCCGGGCTCGCGAGCGCGACCTATGCCAGCGACTCGCGCGGGCGGATCACGAAGGCGACCACGCCGCTGGGGCGCTCGACGGGCTTCACCTGGGACGCCCACGGACACCTGACGCGGGTCACGGCCCCGAGCGGCAAGGCGACGAGCTTCACCTTCGACAAGCTCGGCCTGCACAAGAGCGCGACCCTGGCGGGTCCGGCCGGCACGGCGAGCGTCGCGCGGGACGGCGCGGGCCTGCCGGTCGAGGTGATCTATCCCGGCGGGCGGACCTGGCAGTACGCATACGGCGCCCAGGGGCTGCTGGAGGCGCGCATCGACCCCTTGGGCCGCGCCACGACGGCCACCCACGACGAGCGCAACCGGGTGGACGAGATCACGTTCCCCGCGGGCCTGGGCTCCGCCACGCTCGGCTGGAGCGCGGCCGGGGAGCTCGAGCAGGTCGACCTCAGCGACGGCACGTCGCTGCACTTCGACTACGACGCGAACGGGCGCATCGTCGATGCCGACGGAGCCCTGCTCGAGTGGGACTCGGCCGGCCGGATCTCCAGCTCCAACGGCATCGCCATCGGCCGCGACGGTGCGGGCCGCGTCGCCAGCGTCACGCTCGCGCCCGGGAAGGTGGTGAGCTACACCTACGACGGGCGCGGGCTGGTGGCCACGGTCTCGGACTGGGTCGGCGGCACCACGGCCTTCGAGCACGACGAGGCCGCGAGGCTTGTCTCGATCGCGCGACCGAACGGCATCGTCACGCGCTACACCTACGATGCCGACTCGCGTCTGACGGGCATCGCGGAGGTGTCGGTCGTCGACGGGGAGCTCGAGCTCTCCGCGATCACGATCAAGTACGACAACGACAGCTTCGTCAAGGACGTGCAAAGGACGCCGCTCTTGACGGCGCTGCCGGTGCTCGGCAAGACCAGCCGCCTGTTCGACGCCGCGGGCCAGGTCCAGGGGTGGACCTACAACGGGCTGGGTCAGGTCCTGGTCGACGGCATCTCGAACTACTCCTGGGACCTCGCGGGACGCCTGCGCCAGCACGATAGCGCAGGATCGATCGTCTCCCTCGACTACGACGGCTTCGACAACGTGACCGGCGTGACCAACGCCGCCGTGACGGGGCTCGGGCGCAACTACGCGCTCGGCGGGGTCATCTCGATCCTCAAGAAGAACGGCCAGGACCAGACCCACTACGTGCACACGCCCAACGGGAGGCTCTTGCACTCGATCGAGACCCTCACCGGCGATCGCCGCTTCTTCCACTTCGACGAGCGTTCCTCGACCAACTTCCTCAGCGACGAGTCCGCGGCGATCACGGACGCCTACGCCTTCGACCCCTACGGGAAGCTGCTGGACCAGTTCGGCTCCACGCCGAACCCATTCACCTTCCTCGGCCAGGTCGGAGCGCTGCGCGTCGAGGCGAGCGACCTCTACCTCCTGGGCTCGAGACCCTACAGCTCGGAGACCGGATCCTTCCTCGCGCCCGACCTCCGCCGGCCGCTCGACGCGCGCGGCGGGAACCCCTACGTCTTCGACCTGGGCAACCCGGTCAAGCCGCCGGGGTCGGGCCCGGCGTTCCCGATCCCGCGCTTCGTCGACGTGGGCACCGGTCGCAGCCCGTTCCGGATCGACACCTGCGTCACGAACCTCCTGTTCCCGTTCGTGACCAACCAGGCAGGCTTCGACACCGGGCTCGCGATCAGCAACACCTCGAGCGATCCGTTCGGGACCGCTGCGCCCTCCACGGTCGCGGCCCCCTCCTCCTCCTTCGCGTCTTCCATCCCGCCGAGCCTCGGCAATCGTCTGACGCCCGGCTACCAGGGGTACGTCATCGCGCGCTGCGCGTACACGTACGCGCACGGCTTCTCCTTCATCAGCGACCTCGGCTCGCAGAGGCTGGCTCAGGGGTACCTGGCCCTCGTCCTCGACGACTCGATCCGGCCGGCGGAATCGGGACCGTTCGCAAGCGATGCCGGCCTGAACCGCCGCGAGGCGATCGCGAAGTTCCGCGCTCGCTTCCCGCGGCAATTCGCACCGAGCCGTTCGAGCAACATCCAAAGCCTCGGGCAGGCTTCCGTCTTGGTCCCGCTGGTGGGCGCGCCAGCCAGCCAGGTGTCGAACGCCTCCCAGCCCTACCCTTGGGCCCTTCGCGATTTCACCGTGGCGGGCTCAGCCCTCGATCCCCCATGGCTCGCGCGATGGCGCGCCGATCTGCTGACGGAGTTGGCGGCGGGACAACCCACCCCCGCGATCGGAGCGGACGCCTCCCTCTGGGCGCACGGCGTGCACTTCGGTCTTGAGGTTCGCTACTAGAGGATGCCCGCTGTGAAACCCATCCTGCGCAGGCTCCTGCTCGTGGTCGCCGCGACCGCCGCGCTCGCGCTCGGCGCGCATGCCCAGAGCTACACCTACGACGCCTCGGGGCGCCTGATCCGCGTCACCTACCCGGGCGGCACGACGATCTCGTACACGTTCGACGCGAAGGGCGACCCCGTCGCGACTTGTGTCACCTCGCAGCCGCCGGGCGGAGGCGGAGGCGGAGGCGGCGGTGGCTTTGGCTGTTTCGTGGCCACGGCCGCGTACGGCTCGCCGCTCGATCCGCACGTCGAAGCGTTGCGCGGCTTCCGCGACCGGCGCCTGCTCACCCACGCACCCGGACGCGCGCTGGTCGGCCTCTACGATCGCGTCTCGCCGCCGCTCGCGGCCGCGATCGAGGGCAGCGAGCCGCTCAGGGCCCTGGCGCGCTGGATGCTCGCGCCGCTGGTCTACGCCATCGTCCATCCGGCCGCGGCGGCCAGCATGGTCCTGCTCCTCGGCCTGGCCGCCGCGCTCGGGCGGCGTGCGCGCCGCCGCGCGCCGCGGGCCTGCGCCGGCTGAGCGGCGCGGCCGATCCCGACCTGGGGCGGGCGCCGCGCCGCCTGGGTGGGACCCTCGCGCGAGCACAGGTTCCAGCGCGCCACGCGAGCCGCGCTTCGCCGCCCCCCCGTGCTGGTGTACTGTTTCGCGCCCCGAGGCCCTCCAGGTGAGGACGCGAGCTTGAGCCGGGAGGATGCCCCCGCCACGACGGCCCCGGCGGCGCCCTCGCTCCCTCCTTCGCCCATCTCCGGCGCCCCGCCCGTGACTGGCGAGCCCGGCAAGTTCCGCCGCGACGTCACCTGGAACTTCGCCAGCCTCGCGGTGCTCGGGATCAGCGGCATCGCGCTGCAGGCCCTGATCGGACGGCACTACGGCGCCGCCACGCTCGGCGTCTTCAACCAGGTCCTGGCCGCTTACATCCTCTTCTCGCAGGCGGCGGCCGGCGGCATCAACCTCTCGGCCTTGCGCGCGATCGCCGAGGACTCCTCCGACCGCGCGCGGATCTCGAGCATCGTCGCCGGCGCCCTGCTGCCAGTGCTCGCCCTGGCGGCGGTCTTCTCGCTCGCCTTCTCCCTCGCGCGCGGCTTGGCGGCGGACGTGCTGGAGAGCCCGGACGTGGCGCTCGGGATCGCCGCGGCGACGCCCGGGCTCTTCTTCTTCGCGCTGAACAAGCTCCTGCT
>DATKBQ010000230.1:0-2677 GCA_035546375.1 Planctomycetota bacterium
TGGTCGTACTTCGCGAGCAGCGCGATGCCGAGCGCCGCGCCCGCGACGAGGGCGCGCGAGGACACGAGCGGCCGCTCGAGGAAGCGGACGTGGGCGGCGAAGGCGAGCGCGCAGGTCGCGAGCGAGCAGGTCTCGATCAAGCACTGCGGCGCGAAGCTCAAGACGTTCGGGCTCGAGAGGAGAAGGAAGACCGCGGCGAAGGCCGCGAGCCGCGGTCCCTGCGGCGCCAGGGCGTGCGCGAGCCAGGCGAAGAGCGCGATCGCGAGCGCCAGCCACAGGACGCCGGGGAGGCGCGCCGCGGCCTCGCCGGGTCCCAGGAGCGCGAAGCTCGGGACGAGCGAGAGCGAGTGCACGATCCCGTACCAGCGCACGTGGTCCTGCACCGGTGGCTGCCAGCGGTCGGGAAGGTAGCAGCGCTCCAGGAAGCTCGCGAGCTCGCCGTGCCTCAGCGCGTCGTAGCGGCGCAGCCCCTCGACCGCATGCACGGCCTCGTCGGCGTCCATCACCCAGCGCGAGGTGCACGCCGTCCAGGCGAGGAAGCCACAGGCCGCGAACGCCAGGAGCCCTCCCGCGAGCGTCCACCCGCGCGCGGAACCCATCAGTCGCCCGTTCCCGTCCTGTCCGTTTCCATCCTGCCCGCTCCCATCCTGAACGGGGAGCGCTCGAGGAAGTGGTGCGCCACCGCCGCCGCGGCCAACCGCGCGCCTTCCTCGTTCAAGTGGACGTCGTCGTAGAAGACGGTTCCGTCCTTGGCCAGCTCGGCATCGAGGTCGACCAGCTCGAGCCCGCGCTCGGCCGCGAAGGCCGCGAGCTCGGCGTTGTAGCGGCCCAGGCCCTCGGCCAGCGCGCCGAGGGAGTAGTACTCGCAGCCGTCGACGTTGGCATAGTCGCCGATCCCGCCCATCCAGCACAGCCTCTCGAGCTCCGGCTCCAGGTCGCTCCGCCACAGCGCGGGTTGGGTGACGAGCACGAGCCTGACGCCCGCCGCCTTGCACGTCGCGTGGATCACTTCGAGGTTGCGCCGGAACTCCGCGAGGGCGCTCACCATATCGGGCAGCTCGACGCGCAGACCCGAGCGCGCGGCCCGCCGCTCCCGCCAGCGCACGTAGACCACGCCCAGCTCGTCCTGTCCCCGGCCGTCGCCCTTGAGTCGTGCCCGCACCCGCGAGGCCAGCCGCCACAGGCCCGTTTGCTTGTGGAAGGGGAGCGGGCTGTCGGCCCCGTCGGGAACGACGGCGAAGGCATCGGCCATGAGCGCGCTGCGCAGCTCGGCTCTCTCGGGCGCCTGCGGGTCGTAGAGCTCGTCGGCCGCGAGGCGGCGGCAAAGGTCGTTCACACCGGCGAGCAGCACGATCGAATCCGGCTTCGGCTCGAGCCTCACGAGCTCCCGGACTTGCAGGCGGTGCTCGCGCGTGCGGTGCCCGCTGCGCCCGGCGTTGCCGACCCAGACCGCGTGACCCGCGGCCCGGATCCGCGCCTCGAGCCGCGCCGGCCAGGCCTCGTCCTGGTCGAGGTACTGGCACTCGGTGGTGCTGCCGCCGACGCACACGATGTGGTAGGCCGGCGTCCGCGGAGGCTCCTCGCCGCGCAGGCCGAGCGAGTTGATCCGAAAGTGCGAAATGCCGGAGACCCCGGGCATGATCCGTGGATCGGGGTGCAGCACGCGCTCGAGGTGCGGCGGCCACACGCGCGGAACGGCCGGCGGCGGGAAGGCGGCGCGGGCGGCGAGCTCGGCCGCCAGGATGAGGACGAGCGGAGCGAGCGCCAGGAGCAGTCGGGTTCGCTTCTTCGGTCTCACGGCGCGCGGCGCGGGATAGGATACGCGGTCTCGGCAATGGGCATCGCGGCGGGAGAGCGAGTCGGCAGCTTCGAGATCCTCGCGCCGCTCGGCGAGGGGGCCATGGGCGAGGTCTACAAGGCGCGCGACGTGCGCCTGGAGCGGACCGTGGCGATCAAGGTCCTGCGCGGGGGCGTGGCGGAGTCCCCCGGGCGGCGGCAGCGGTTCAAGCGCGAGGCGAAGGCGATCGCTTCGCTGACGCATCCGCACATCTGCACGCTCTACGACGTGGACAGCGGCACGGGCGTCGAGTACCTCGTGATGGAGTACATCGACGGCAAGACGCTCGCGCAATGCCTGCTCGAGGGGCCGCTTCCCATGGAGCAGGTGCTGCGCCTGGGGTCCGAGATCGCCGACGCGCTCGGGTTCGCCCATCGCCTGGGCATCGTCCATCGCGACGTAAAGCCGGCGAACGTGATGCTGACCCGCTCGGGGGCGAAGCTGCTCGACTTCGGGCTGGCCAAGCTGCGCAGCGAGGGCGGCGGCCTGGCGGCCGAGCTGGCGGCGCCGCAGCCCAAGGCGCTGACCGCCGAGGGCACCGTCGTCGGCACGCCGGCGTACATGGCGCCCGAGCAGCTCGAGGGCCACGAGCTGGACGGGCGCGCGGACGTCTTCGCCCTCGGCGCGCTGCTCTACGAGATGGCGACCGGCAAGCGCGCCTTCGCGGCGAGCACGGCCGTCGCGGCGATGGCGGCGATCCTCTCGCACTCGCCGTCGCGCCTCGACCACCTCGAGCGGCTCAGCCCGCCGGCCTTCGACCGGCTGGTGCGGCGCTGCCTGGAGCGCGAGGCCGACGATCGCTGGCAGAACGCGACCGACCTGGCGATCGAGCTGCGCTGG
>DATKBQ010000231.1:0-13802 GCA_035546375.1 Planctomycetota bacterium
GGCTCGCCAAGCTGTTTACGGCGATGGCGCAGGAGATCCCCTCGAATCCTCCCTACTCGACCGGAACCTCGATCTCGGCCGGCACCTCGCGCACCATCGCGTGCACGCTCCCGTCCAAGCCCGCGATCACCTTGTAGCTCTTGCCGTCGCGAGTCCCTTTGGCGTGGTACTCGATGACGCGCCGTTCTCCGTCGCGGATCGCTTCCCACTTGGTGACCTGTCCCCGCAGCCGAGCGCGGACCGCTTCCTGCACCGCGTTGGGGATCTCCGAAGCGCTCACCTCGATCTCCTCGCGGTAGAGCGTTCCGTCGGGCAGGAACATGGCCTCGACCTCGCGCCCGCCGATCTCCTTGGTGATCTCCCAGTAGAGCTTGCCGCCGACGTACTCCTTCTCCGCATCGACGGCCGAGCCACCGGGGTGGAGCCGGTCCATGGCGGCGCGCACGGCCTGCGGGACCCTTTCCGGGGCGACGTGGTACTCCAGCTCCACCGTCCTTCCTCGCTCATCGACCTGCATCTCGATCCTCTCGGCGGCCAGCGCGTCCGAGCTGCTCCACGAGCCGGTTCCCGTGCCCATGCTTCCACAGCCGGCGGTGACTGCGAGGACGAGAACCACCGCGACGATGCTCTTTGCATGCATGATTGACCTCCGCTCAGCAGGGCTTGCGAACAAGCCATCACCTCTGCGATCGGAAAGCGCCCGAGACCGAGGCTCGGCCCGCGGCTTCCCCGCGCAGAGGGTAGCAAGAGCACCGCCGTTACCGAGAGCGGGTCCGGTCGCTTCGCGCGGAAAGCAGCGCCGGTCGAAGCTGCGAAAGAATTCGCTACCTGAGGGCCGGCCGCGTGAAGAGCCGCGCGCCGAAGGCGTGCACGAACTCGCCGCCGGGCGTGAAGATCTGTCCGCGATGGTTGCCGAAATCGAGCACGAAGAGCCGCCCTGCGCGGTCGACCGCCAAGCCCTTCGGCTTGAAGAGCTGGCCCTTGCCGAGCCCGCGCTCGCCGCCGATCTGCCCGGCGAACTTGCCTTCCGCGTCGAAGCGCTGCACGCGGTCGAGCGCGGAGTCGCTCACGTACACCGAGCCATCCAGTCCCACCGCGACGCCGAAGGGCCGCACGAACTGGCCCTCGCCGCGCCCGTGCGAGCCCCACGCGAAGCGCTCGCCGCCCTCGCGATCGAAGGCGCGCACCCGCTGGGCGAGCTCGTCGACGACGTACACGACCTCGCCCGAGCGCGAGAACGCCAGGTCGCTCGCGCCGAGCAGGGCGCTCTCGCCGCCGAAGCTCTGCAGTGGCTCGAAGTCCTCCGAGAGCACGAGCAAGGCTCGCGAGCGCGCATCGCTGCTCCAGATCCGGCCCTCGCCGTCGACCTGCATCCCCGCCGGCCGGATCGGCCACGGTCCGCTCCCCTCGCCCAGGGCGTGCAGGCGGCGGAAGTCCAAGGCGCGCTCGAAGCGCAGGAGCTTGGGATCCTGGGCGAGCGGCGCTCCTTCCTCGCGCTGGATGCGGAAGCTCGACAGCCGGCCCAACGCGGGGTCGGACACGTAGAGCCGCTTCCGCCCGGCATCGATGGCGATCTCGCTCGGGCGCAGGACCTGGCCGTGCTTCTTGCCGTAGGCGAGGAGCTGCGTGATCTGGATCGGCTCCGGCGGATCCAGCTCGTGGTCGATCGCGAGCACCGTGACGCGCGGGATCGACGGCTCGCAGACGGCGAGCAGGCCCATGCCCTCGGCGAGGTCGGGGCCGAAGTGCGGCGCCGTGTCGCGCATCGTCGGGTCCATCGCCGGCGGCTGCACGCCGCTCGGCAGCCGGCCGAAGAGCTGGAGGCGGTTCTCGAAGCTCTCGCAGACCACCGCGAGGTCGCCCGCGGGCGCGATCCGGATGCCGCTGGGGTAGTGGAGCTTGCCCTCGCCCTCCCGCGGCCGGATTGCGTGCAGGCCCCACTCGTACGCCCGCCCGCCGCGCCCGTCGAAGACCTGGATCCTGTGGTTGTCGCGGTCGGCGACGTAGACCAGCCCCGCGCTCGCGTCGACGCCGCTGGGCGTGCCGAAGAAGCCCGGGTGCGGGCCGAACTCGCCCCACGCGAGCTCGAAGCGTCCCTCGGCGTCGAAGCGCGCGATGCGCTGGTTGTCGCTGTCGGCCACGTACAGCTCGCCGTCCGCGCCGAGCGCCACGTCCAGCGGGCGCTGCAGCTCGCCCGGCCCGGTGCCGGGGCGGCCTATCGTCGCCAGGTACCGGCCCGCGAGGTCGAAGACCTGCACGCGGTCGTTGCCGGAGTCGGCGACGTAGATCCGATCGCCGCGCCCCGCCAGGCCGTGCGGCTCGCACAGCTCCGCGGCGCCGGCGCCGTACGTCCCGAACGAGCGCAGGAAGGCGCCCTCGGCGTCGAAGATCTGCACGCGGTGATTGCCGGTGTCGGCCACGAGCACCTCGCCGCCGGGCGCGAGCGCGATGCCCTGCGCGGAGAGGAGCTGGCCCTCGCCGCTGCCCGGCTCGCCGAAGCCGGCGCGCTCCGTGCCGTCTGCGCCGAAGACGCGGACGCGGTCGGTGTAGGCCTCGACCACGTAGATCGTCGCGTCGGGTCCGAACGCCACCGCGGCGGGCTGCTCGAGGCCCGTGACGCCCGCGCGGTAGTCGCCGAAGAGCTCCGGCGCGCCCGGCGCGGGCTCCGTCTCCTGGAGCGATGGACCGAGCCACGCGAGGGGAGCGAGCGCGAGGATCGCGAGGGCCATGGGCGGCCGATACGGTAGCGGATCGCGGCGCCTGCGACGGGCGGCCCGCTCGGGACGAGCCGCGGCGCGCGCTGTACCATCTTCCGGCCATGAAGAAGACCCTGCTCCTGCTCCCGCTCCTCACCGCGGCCGCCTGCTCCGACGACAAGGCCGAAACCCGTCCGCCGGTCGCAGCCGAGGCCACGCCGGCGCCCAAGAGCCCGGCTGCCGCGCCCGCCGCGACCGAGCCCGCTCCGGCTGACGCGCACGCCGCGCCCGAGCACGAGCCGCCGCAACCCGCAGCCGCCGCGGCTCCCGCTCCTCGGCCGCCTCGAGAGAAGATCCAGGTCCTCATCGTCAGCGGCGCCAGCAACCACGACTGGCAATGGACCTCCGCCTCGCTGCAGCGGATCCTCGAGGAGCGCGGCCTGTTCGAGGTCGAGGTCACGACCGAGCCGGCGAAGACCCTGGCCGACGCCGAGGGCCTGCGGCGCTTCCAGGCCTTCGTGCTCGACTACAACGGCCCGCGGTGGGGCGAGCCGGCCGAGTCGAGCTTCCTCGACGCAGTGCGCGGCGGAACCGGCGTCGCCGTGATCCACGCCGGGAACAATCCCTTCAAGGGCTGGGAGGAATACGAGAAGCTCGTCGGCGACCTCTGGCGCGAGGGCACCGGCCACGGGAAGTTCCACGAGTTCGACGTCGTGTTCGACCGCGGGCATCCGATCACCCACGGCCTGATGGGAATGAAGGCGCACCCCGACGAGCTCTACCACGGTCTCGTCCGCACCCCGGGCACCGACTACGCCGTCTTCGCGACCGCCCACTCCGCCGAGGAGAACGGCGGCACCGGCGAGGACGAGCCGATGCTGTTCGTCGGCGCGTACGGCCAGGGGCGGGTGTTCCACACGCCGCTCGGGCACGTCTGGCCCGGCGTCGAATCGACGCGCGCGTCCCACGAGGATCCGCAGTTCCGCGATCTCGTCGCGCGCGGGGTCGAGTGGGCCGCCACGGGCAGCGTCACGCCGCACATCGCGGGCCTGCCCGAGGAGATCTCCTCACACCTCGAGCCGTGGACCTTCCTCTTCGACGGCGTGACCTCGCGCGGCTGGCGCGGGTTCAAGCGCAAGGGCGTCCCCGAGCGCGGCTGGCGGATCGAGGACGGGTGCCTGGTGGTCGAGCCCGGAGGCGGCGGCGGCGACATCCTGACCGAGGGGGTCTACGGCGACTTCGATCTGGAGCTCGAGTTCAAGCTCGCGCCCAAGGCGAACAGTGGGATCATCTACCGTTGCACCGAGCAAGGCGAGACCTCCTGGCAGAGCGGGCCGGAGTTCCAGATCCTCGACGACACCGGGATGGACGAGCCGCCGGAGCCGAAGCACGCGGTTGCGGCGCTGTACGACGTCTACGAGCCGCAGTTCCCCAAGATGGTGCAACCGGCCGGGAGGTGGACCTTGGCGCGCGTGCTCGTGCGCGGCTGGGAAGTGGAGCACTGGCTCGGCGACGGCCTCGTGCTGCGGGGCGATCTCGCGAGCCCCGACGGCCAAGCGCGCATCGCGGCGAGCAAGTTCGCTCGCGTGCCCCTCTTCGCCAAGGCGCGCGAAGGGCACGTCGCCCTCCAGGACCACGGCGACGAGGTCTGGTTCCGCAACATCCGCATCCGCCGGCCGCTGCGCGACCCGCGCATCGAAGGCTACGTGTATCTGCCGCCGATGGAGCTCTTCGACGGGACGCACCTCCAGCAGTTCACGGCCTTCCTCGAGGACGGCGCCAAGCTGGAGGACGTCTTCACGATCGACGAAGAGAGGAACCTCGTCTGCAAGGGCAGCCCGACCGGCTACTTGAGGACCCAATCCAACTTCACCAACTACGTGCTCGAGCTGGAGTGGCGCTTCCCGGAGGGCAAGCCGCCCGGCAACAGCGGGGTGCTCCTGCGCATGGTCGGTCCGGACAAGATCTGGCCCAAGAGCGTCGAGGCGCAGCTCCACCACGGCAACGCCGGCGACTTCTGGCGCATCGACGACTTCCCGATGAAGACCGATCCCGCGCGCACGAGCGGACGCAACACGAAGAAGACCCACGACGCGGAGAAGCCGGTCGGCGAGTGGAACAAGTACCGGATCACCGTCCAGCACGACCGCGTCGAGCTGCGGGTGAACGGCGAGCTGGTGAACGTGGCCACGGACGTGGAGGAGGTGCCGGGCAAGATCTGCTTGCAGTCGGAGGGATCGGAGATCCACTTCCGCAACATCGTCGTGCGCGCGATCCCCTGAGGGGGACGGCAAGGAATCAACCGGCGAGCCGCGCCGACAGGAAGGCGCCGATCTCGCGGATCTCCTCCAGGCAGACTTGATGCCCCATCGCGTAGCTGCGCCAGGTGACGGGGTGGCCGAGCTCGCGCAGGCGATCGCGCAGGAGCACGCCGCGCTCGTAGGGCACCATCGGGTCCTGGGTGCCGTGGGCTTGGAAGATGGGCAAGCCGTGGTTGGCGTCGCTGCGCTCGGCCTCGAGGGATTCGCCGCGCACGAGGTAGGTGGAGAGGGCGATCAGCCCCGAAAGGCGCTCGGGGTGGCGCAGCGCGACGTGGGTCGCGATTGCGCCGCCCTGCGAGAAGCCGGCGAGCACGATGCGCTCGGGAGCCACGCCGCGGGCCGCCTCGCGCGCGATCAAGGTCTCGAGGGCCTGCGTGGAGCGCAGGATCCCGCGCTCGTCGTGGGGGGTGCGCGGGTCGAGGTCGGAGATGTCGTACCAGGCGGGCATCACCATGCCGGCGTTGATCGAGACCGGGATGCTCGGCGCGTGCGGGAAGACGAAGCGCACGGCCAAGGCGGGGTCGAGGCCCAGCTCGGGGACGATCGGCTCGAAGTCGTGGCCATCGGCGCCCAGGCCGTGCAGCCAGATCACGGCGGCGCGGGCGGGATTCGCGGGCTCGATCTCGACGCAGCGCAGGGGACGGTCCTCGGCCATGGGCGCGCAGGGTAGGGCGGCCGAGCGCGCCCGGGAAGACCCGCGATGCCGGAGCTGCCCGACGTCACCGTATACCTGGAGGCGCTGGAGGGCCGCGTGCTCGGCCGCCGGCTGGAGCGCGTGCGGCTCGCGAGCCCGTTCCTGTTGCGCTCGGTCGAGCCGCCGCTGAGCGAGGTCGAAGGCAAGCGCACGATCGAGCTGCGCCGGCTCGGAAAGCGCATCGTTCTCGGACTCGAGGACGAGCTGTTCCTGGTGCTCCACCTGATGATCGCGGGCCGCCTGCGCTGGCGCCAGCGCGGCGCGGCGCTGCCGGGCCGGCGCGGCCTCGCCGCCTTCGACTTCGAAGCGGGCACGCTGCTCCTGACCGAGGCCGGCACGAAGAAGCGCGCCTCGCTGCACGTCGTGCGCGGCGAGGCGGACCTCGCGCGCCACGACCCGGGCGGCCTGGAGGTGCTCGAGTCCGACCTCGATGCATTCCGGCGCGCGCTGCAGGCCGAGAACCACACGCTCAAGCGCGCGCTGACCGACCCGCGCCTCTTCAGCGGGATCGGAAACGCCTACTCCGACGAGATCCTGCACGCTGCGCGGCTCTCGCCGCTGGCGATGACGCTGCGATTGTCGGACGAGGAGATCGCTCGCCTGCACGCCGCCATGCGCTCGACCCTAGAGCTATGGATCGATCGCCTGCGCCGCGAGACCGGAGCCGGATTCCCTGAAAAGGTGACCGCCTTCCGCGCGGGCATGGCCGTCCACGGCCGCTTCCGCGAGCCCTGCCCCACCTGCGGCTCGCCGGTGCAGCGCATCGTGTACGCCGAGAACGAGACGAACTACTGCGCGCGCTGCCAGACCGGCGGCAAGCTGCTCGCCGACCGCGCGCTCTCGCGCCTGCTCAAGGACGACTGGCCGCGGACGATCGAGGAGCTGGAGCGGCTGCGAGGGGAGTGACGAGGCCGGGTCCGGGCAGGGGAGATGCCGGAACGAGCCCGTGTCATCCAAGGGCAAGCTCCACCGAAGCGGACTACTCACCGAGCACGATGGCCACCGCGACCGATGCGTCGAGCGCGAACGTCAAAGTGGCCTTCCGCCACCGATCAGGTCGAGGATCTCATCAGCGGACAGGCTCTTGCCACGGGCGGCGACGTCCTGGCGCAGGCTGCGAAGGCTCTCGATGGCGCGCGAGACCCGGTTCTCATCGATCGATCCCGCGACCGGAACTAGCTTCGCTATTGGCTCTCCGTATCGCGTGATGACGATCGTCTCGCCCTGCTTCACGCGGTCGAGGAGCTGGCCAAGATGGGTCTTGGCTCGATGAGCGCCGAACGTGGCCCCGTTGTCGTCGCGAGGCATCGTGGTTACGACCCGGCGGTTGAACCGGTACAGACCAGTCCAAGCCCTATGCGGCCGATGGTCAAGTCGAATCGGCAAAGAGACCGGCGGCGCTAGCTCAGTCGCGCGGCTCACTCGAGGATCGTGACCGGGGTCCCCTCCAGCGCGAGGTGGAAGAGCCGCTCGACGTCCTCCTGGCGCAGGCGCACGCAGCCGTTCGAGGCAGGCTGCTCGATCCAGTCGGCGGGAGCGGCGCCCGTGAAGCCGTGCAGGCCGATCCCCGGTTTGCCGAGCGGCCCGGCGTCGAGGGCGATCCAGTAGCCGCCGAGCAGGTTGCGCGGGTCGCGCGGCGGGATCACCTCGCCGCTCACGGGATGGGTCCACTCGGGGTCGCGCACGCGCTCGAGGACCCGGGTGCGGCCCGGCGGGGTTGGCGATTCCGGGGCGCCCAAGCCGACCGGCCAGTAGGCGACGAGCGTCCAGCCGCCGCCCTCGGTGCCGCGCCAGGCGGCGAGGCGGTAGCGGCTGCGGTCGACGACGAGCTGCAGCGGCCGGCTCGCGAGGTCCAGGACCTTGAGCTGCTGGCCGGCGCGCAGCTTGCGCTCGTCGTATCGCTCGTTGAGGAAGCCGAGCAGTCCCGGCCCGATCCGGTTGCGGCGGGCGACCGCGCCGGGCAGCTCGGCGCGCTGGAGGGGGTGCAGGGCGAGCCCCAAGCGCTCCATGCCCGGCAGGCGCTCCTGTCCGAGGAAGGCGCGCGCGGCGAAGGGGGCAAGTCGCTCGGCGAGGGCGTGGCCGGCGGGGCCATCGAGTTGGCCGAGGCGCTCGCTCGCGCGCTCGATCAGCGGCACGACGGCGGCCGGATCGCGCTCGGCATGCGCGAAGAGCCCGTCGAGGTCGGCGGGAGCTTGCAGGGCGAGCGAGGCGAGGAGCGAGGCGAAGAGCATCGGCGTGAGCCTAGTCAGCGCGCGGGCGCTGTCCAACGCGCAGCCGGCGATCTCGCGCCGTGTCAGGGCAGCGCGTAGATGCGCCGGGTTCCCGTGCCATGGGCGATCAGCCGCCCGTCGCGCTCGAGCTGCAGGAACGCGCGGCGCGCGCGTTGCACGCCGATGTTCTGGGCGCGGGCGAAGCCGGCCACGGTCGCGCCGCCGCCCGTCTCGTCCGTGCCGCGGGAGCGGACCCACTCGAGCACGCGCCGCTCCAGGGGATCGAGCGCGCCGCGCAGGCGCGTCGACTGGCCCAACGCCCTCAGCGTCGCCCCGTCGGCCGCCCGGTTCGACGATCCCAGGCGCACGACGACCTCGTCGGTGCCGTCGGCCCGCCGCACTCGGTGAGGCCGCGCGGGCGAGAGCGGGACCGAGCAGCCGACGATCCAGGCGCCGCCGGCGCGCACCGCCCGGAGCTCGATCGCCAGCGGCGGCTCCACCTCCTCGGCCGCGACCGCCCGCAGCTCTTCGACCACCTCCCGCGGCCGCGGCACGCCTTCGATCCGGCCACGGTCGGTCACGCCGACCAGCAGCAGCCCGCCGCGCGTGTTCGCGAAGGCGCACAGGGTGCGCGCGACCTTGCCTTCGCGCGACAGCCCGCGCTTGAACTCGATCGTGCGCCCCTCGCCGCGCGCCAGGGCCTCCAGGACATCGCTCTCGTGGAGTTCCAAGGCGCGGAATCTAGCCTTCGATCCAGGCCTGGACGCATTCAGGCCAGCGCGATGGCCCACGCCAAGGCGACCCCGGCGGCCGCCGCGAGGCCGAAGATCCACTGGACGCGCCTCTCGCCCGGCAGCCGCACCACGGCCAGCGCCACGCCGAGCGCGAGCCCGACCCCGAAGCCGCAAGCGTGGCCGGTGACGTCGGTGCGCTCGCCCCCGGTTCCCAGGAACGCGAAGATCGAGAGGCTAGCAAGCAGCGGCACGAGCACCGCGATCGTGCGCACATCGAACAGCCGGCGCTGCCACGCGCGGTGGCCGGCGAGGATGCCCACCGCCCCGAAGAGCGCCGTCGAGGCGCCGATCGAGGCGTGACCCGGCGAGTGGATCCAGGCGTTCAGGTAGTTCCCGAGGCCGCCCGCCACGAGAACGGCCCACGCGCCGACGCCGGCACCGGTGATCTGGAAGAGCAGACCGAAGAACAGCGCCCCGAAGACCAGGTTGCCGGCGAGGTGCGCGAGGTCGGCGTGCAGCGTGAGCGCCGTCAGCGTGCGCCACCACTCGCCGTCGCGCACCGCCGCGGCGAGGGCGCGCCCGCGCTCGTGCCAGCGGTCGGTGAAAATGCCGCCGCTCTCGCAGACGTAGATCCCGAAGATCAGCGCCCAATAGGCGGCGACGCCCAGCGCTCCGCCGGTGAGCACCTCCGGCAGCTCCTCCACCCGCGGCCAGCCCGCGTTCTCGCGCTCGTACGCCTCCAGCTCGGCGCCCGCTCGCTCGAGGTCCTCTTCCGGGACCACGAGCCGCAGCTCGCCGTGCTCCTCGATCAGCGCGGACTCGACCCCGGCGGCTTGGAGCACGAGCAGGTACTCGCGGGCGCGGCGCGCCCGGCGCGTGCGCAGGAGCTCGACCGGGCCGGGGCCCTCCGGCGGCGGGCCGGCGGTCCGTCCAGCGGCTTCCGAGGGCTCTTGTTCCATTCCCGGCCGCGGAGCCTACGCGGAGGACCGCCGCAAGGGCTCCTGCGGAGGCCGTGGGGCGTCCGGAATGGCCCACCGCCGGGCTTTCCCGATCCAGCGCCTCCCGAGCTCCGCCCGCGATCCCTCAAGGGGCCGGGGCCTCCGCGCCGATCCTGCCCTGACCCCTCCCTGGAAGGGGACCCCCATGGCGATGCACCGGCGCAAGATCAAGCTCATCCGGCCGCGGCTCCAGCTCCGGCTGATCTTCGTGTTCGTCGGCATGTCGGCGCTCTCGCTGATCCTGCAGTACCTGCTGTTCATGAGCGTCTTGACGAACCAGGCCCTCGGCATGCCGAACGACGGCCTGCTGCTCCTCGACGAGCTGAACGGGATCCTGGGATTCGTGCTGGCGGGCTCGTTCGCGGTGCTCCTGCCGCTGACCTTCCTGATCGGAGTCTTGACCACGCACCGCCTCGCGGGACCGGTGTTCCGCTTCGAGGCCTACTTGAAGCAGGTCCTGCGCGGCGAGAAGCCCGGGCCGTGCCGGCTGCGCAAGGGCGACGAGCTGACCGAGCTGTGCGAGTTGATCAACCAGGTGACCGAGCCGCTGCGGCGGGCCGAGGGCGGCGTGGCGGCGGTGTCGGGGGCGGTCGAGCCCGGCGCGGCGTTGCCGAGCGCACAAAGCGCGGCGGCGGCGCACGGCGGCGACTGAGCGGCGCAAGCCGCAGGCGCTGCGAAGAGCTACCCCGTTCGATACGGGGAACATTCGCTGGCGAGTCGCGCCGGGGCCTGAGGCGGTGCAGGGGCGCCCTTCGGGCGCTTTCGCGGCCGAATACGGCCGCTTTCGCGCCCGGAGTTCAAGTTGAAGAGCTTCGCGCTCCAGTGAAGGGCCGAGAGGATCGACGCGAACCCACGTCTGGCCAGCCAAGCTCTTCGGGCGCGAAGCTCTGCTTTTTCTCGACTCCACGTCCGGATCAGCGCTCGAGCGGCTGATCCGGACGCGGAGCGTCCTCTCGGCCGTCTGCGGCCGCGAAAGCGCCCGAAGGGCCCCGCCTCCCTGCCCCCTTCCATCCGGGCAGCCGCTTCCAGTCCTCCCCGACCGCGCTCCTCCCTCCAGCCTCGGATTCCCCCCCGCGGGTTCAAGATCCGCCGACCTCCCGGGCCGATACAGCGTCCTGAGTGGCGGCTCCCCGCCGAGCCGAGCCCTGGGTGTGCCGGACCGCGGCGAGGGGATGCCCCGAACCGCCCCGATGACCCCCGAACGAAATCCTCGATCGCAGACGGCAAGGGCTCGCGCTCGCAGCTCGGGCTTCACGCTCGTCGAGCTGATGATCGTCTTGATCGTGCTCACGATCTGCATGGGCATGTTCTCGAGCACGATCGTCTCGACGGCGCGGCAGAGCCGGCTCAAGCGCGAGACGGCGACGGCGGCCGAAGCGGCGCGGCGCATGCTGGAGATCCTGCGCAGCGAGAGCTTCGGGGAGCTCTTCCGGCGTTACAACGCCGATCCGGGCGACGATCCGGGCGGCGCGGGCACGGCTCCGGGGCGCGGCTTCGCCGTCCCGGGGCTCACGCCGATAGACGGGGACGAGGACGGGCTGGCGGGCGAGATCCTCTTCCCTTCCGACGGACCGGAGCTGCGCGAGGACAGCGGGCTGGGAGCCCTGGGCATGCCGCGCGACCTCAGCGGCGACTGCGAGATCGACGGCGACGACCACTCCGGCGACTACCTGATCCTGCCGGTCCAGATCCGCGTGCGTTGGCGCGGCCTGGCCGGCGAGCGCACGTTCGACATCTACTCACAGTTGGTGGACATGTGACGAGCTCGAGGCTCACGAGCGACCGGCGAGGCGGCTTCACGCTGATCGAGGTCTTGATCGCCCTGGCGCTGATCGGCCTCGTGTTCGGGAACATCTTCATGGTGATGGACTCGAGCGCCAAGGCCTTCCGGGCCGGCGTCTCGACCACCGACGTGGAGTTCCAGGCCGACCGCACGCTCGACCGGATCGCGCTGGCGCTGATGGCCTCGTGCCGCGACTCGCTCGCGCCGTCGGCGGAGTCGCCGCTGCACAGCTCGAGCCTCACCTACGAGACGGTGCTGGGCCTCCAGGACGGCGCGGTCGTCGTCGGCGACCCCCAGCGCATCGAGTTCACGCTGCTCGAAGGTCAGGTGGTCTGGACCGAGAACCCGGCCCTGCCCGGCGAGCGCAGCGTCGTCTGGACCAACTGGGTGCGCGACTACCTCACCGGCGAGCTGCCGAACGGCATCGACGACAACGGCAACGGCCTGGTGGACGAGAAGGGTCTGGCCTTCACGATCCAAGGGGACCGGGTCGAGATCCGGCTGGCGCTCGAGCGGGAGGGCCCCGACAAGAAGCCGATCACGATCGTCCGCGAGACAGTGGTGACCTGCCGCAACTGAGACGGAACCCGGCGACCGAGGAAACGAGACCACACCAAGCCCATGAAACAGCTCCAACCCCGCGCGAGCCGCTCGCGCCGCGGCAGCGCCATCGCCGGCGCGCTCCTCGTCGTGACCACCGTGGCCGCCCTCGGCGCGGCGATGCTCCAGCTCAGCACCACGCTGACCCGGCGCCAGATCGTGGACGTCGACCAGAAGCGCGCGCTCTACCTGGCGGAGGCCGGGCTCAGCGAGGGCTTCTTCGCGCTCTCCGCGGGCGGAAGCGGCAACGTGGGCACGAAGGCTCTGCCCGCGGCCCTGGGCGACGGGCTCTTCTGGGTCGAGGCCACCGAGCTCGGCGACGACCGGGTCCAGCTCAGGAGCACCGGCCTCGCCGGCGCAGGCCGCTTCGCGCTGACCCTGAGCGTGGAGCGCACGTCCACGGCGCCCGAGGCGCGCGGCATCTTCGCGGACAAGTCGCTCTCGATCGGCAAGGGCTGCCTGATCGACGGCTTCGACTCGAGCGCGGCCGGCCAGATCCCGCTGGGCACCCGGCTCGGGGCGCGCATCGGTTGCAACGCCGACATCGAGATCGACGGCACGCCGGGAAAGCCGACGATGATCATCGGCGACGTGACCCCGGGGTCGCAGAGCAGCGTGCGGTCCGGCCTGGCGGTCTCGATCACCGGGTCGACCGCCCCCGCATCGACCGCCTCGACGGCGCCGCCGGTCGAGGTCCCGAGCCTCCCCTCGCGCGGCAGCCTGCTCCTGGATATGAAAGAGCGCGCCACGCTCGGCAACGGCGAGGGCCTCTACGAGAGCGTCCACGTCGCCCAGAATGCGCGGTTGACCCTGGTCGGGCCGACGACGCTCGCCTTCGGCTCCCTGCTCCTGGCTCCGAGGTCGGAGCTGGTCGTCGACGCGACGGGTGGGGCGATCCGCCTCTACCTGACCGGCGCGTTCGAGATGAGCGACCAATCGACGATCACCAGCGTCGGCAGCGACCCGCGCAAGGTCTCGGTGCTCTTCGCCGGGCCCACGGAGGCGTACGGATACGGCGCGCCCGACCGACCGATCGAGCTGGCCTCGAGCGGCAAGTTCTACGGCAGCTTCTACGCGCCTGGCCGCACGCTCCAGATCGCCGCCCCGTTCGAGCTGTTCGGCGGGGTCGTCGCCGAGCGCCTCTCGCTCGCAGCCGACGTCAAGCTCCATTTCGACCGCGCCTTGTCCACCCTCACGGAGGGCTCGATTGGGGCGCCGCAGAAGCTGGCCTGGCAGATCGTCAACCTGCCCGAGGCCAAGCTGGCGAGCCTGCGCTACGACCCGATCGAGGCGCTCGATCTCCAGGGCGTGACCCTGCCCAAGCCCATCGACGCGTGGCAGGGCACCGCCTTCAAGATCGCGTACATCGACAGCGGCGGAAAGCTGCGGATCTGGTCGGGCTCAGAGGCCAAGTTCCAGTGGAACAAGGTCCAGACCGTCGTGGCCATCCGCCGCTACGGCGATCTCGACTTCAACGACGACGACGGGGACGGCAAGGCCGACGATCCCAGCAAGTCGAACAAGGGCAAGTCCAATTGAGGCCGTGAGGCACGCGGGATCCAAGGCCTTTCCGGCCGCGTGCCTCGCGCTGGGCGCGCTCGCCCTGCCCGCGCTCGCCGGGCAGGAACCCGCGCTCGAGCCGATCGTGCGCGCGATCCTCGAGGCCGGCGCCGGCGCTCCGAGCGAGGAAACCGCGCTGGAGCTCGAGCGCTTGGCGCCCGCCGCCCTGCCGGTCTTCCTCGATCTGCTCTCGCGCGAGGCCACCT
>DATKBQ010000232.1:0-5437 GCA_035546375.1 Planctomycetota bacterium
GTCTCGAGCGCGGCGGGCGCGCCGGCGACCACGAGCGCCTCGGCGAGGCCGGAGCCGCCGCCGAGCCAGTAGGCGTCGCGCACGCCGAGCAGGGCGCCGCCCGCGCATTCGGCCAGCGCGCAGGCCAGGCCGTCGTCGACCAGGCGATCGATCGGCCGCTCGAGGACGACGCCTTCGAGCGCGAGACGCCGCTCCAGCTCCTCCACCAGGCGCGGGATGCGCGGCGCGTGCAGCGCCAGCGCGATGCCGCGCCCATCGGCGGTCTTCACGCCCGGCGCGGCGATTCCCAGGCGCACGGGGCCTCCCCCGGCCGAGCGGGCTACGGTGGCGATCGAGCGCGCCAGGGCCTCGATCCAGTGCTCGCCCTGCGCCCGTTCCTCGGCGGTCGGCTCCGGCGAGGCGCGCTGCTCCGCGAGCGGGAGCGGCCGGAACCCGGCGGCACGCGGCCACGGCTGGGCGTGCCCGCCTCGCCCGAGGCGCGGCCGCCAAGCGAGGGCGCCGTCGCGCTCCCAGTCGATCTCGTGCACGCGCACGCCGCTCGCGCCGCAGTCGGCGCCGATCCAGAGCACCCTCTCACGCCCGGCCGCGCTGGCCATCAGCGCGGGTCGCGCCGACGGAACGCAGCCACGGCGGAGTGGAGCGCGAAGACAGGGTGGGGCGACACGCACGAGTTGGACACCAGCGAGCGCGGGGAATCAAGGGCAAGACGGGCCCGATGGCCCTACAGGGGCGGCCTCCGGCCGCTTTCGCGGCCGCGGACGGCCGAGTGTGCTCGTGCTCGGCAGCTGCGCGCGGAACCCGACGATCTCCTCCGATCTCGTTCTGCCACTGGGGCGCGAAGCTCTGCCACCTGAGCTCCGCGGGAGGTTCGGCGCTCGAGCGGTCGAACCGGACGCGGAGCCTCGCGGCCGTACTCGGCCGCGAAAGCGCGCGCAGCGCGCCCCTGCACCGTTTCCAGCACTCCAAGACCCCTCAACGCCATCCGCGGCCCAACCGCCACTCGTGCGACCCGGCGGCCTCCAGACGCTTCCATCTCTCCCATACCCCCACTTGCCCTTAGACTCCCCCCCCGCCGGCCGCGCGCCACCCACGGCGGCCGCCACGGAGGACCCCACCGGATGCCCGACCAAGGCTCGCCCGCGATGAAGATCGCGGTGTTCATCGACCTCGAGAACCTGGCCATCGGAGTGCGCGAGGCGCGCTTCTCCGGCTTCGACTTCGACCTGGTGCTCAAGCGCCTGCTCGAGAAGGGCGACGTGGTCGTCAAGCGGGCCTACGCGGACTGGCACCAGTTCGCGAACTACAAGCGGCCGCTGCACGAGAACGCGGTCGAGCTGATCGACATGCCCGGCAGCAAGCTCACGGGCAAGAACTCCGCCGACATCAAGATGGTCGTCGACGCGATGGAGCTCTCCTATACCAAGGCGCACATCGACGCCTTCGCGCTGCTCTCGGGGGATTCCGACTTCTCGCCGCTGGTCTCGAAGCTGCGCGAGAACAACAAGCACATCATCGGCGTCGGCATCAAGCGCAGCACGAGCGCGCTCTTGGTCGACAACTGCGACGAGTTCATCTACTACGACGACCTGGTGCGCAAGCCGGCGCGGGCCACGGCGCGCGGGCTGGAGAGCCTGCCCAAGAAGAAGCAGGAGGCCTTCGCCCAGATGCTCGACGCGATCCGTGCCCTGCAGCGGGAGAACAAGGAGCTCTACGGCTCGCTGGTCAAGGACACGATGAAGCGCAAGCAGCCGCAGTTCAACGAGGAGTACCACGGGTACTCGACCTTCAGCAAGCTCCTGGAGGACGCACAGGCGCAGAAGCTGATCACGCTGCGCAAGGACCCGCGCAGCGGCACGTACGTGATCTCCGAGGTGCACGAGGATGCGGGCTAGCCGCGCTCCTCGCGGCGGGAATCATGAATTGATGTCGGGGTCGTGCCGCAGCCTCAGCGCCTCGAGCTCGCGTTCCATGAACTCCGCCTCCGCCGCGGTGATCCTGCGATCCTGGGTCACCGAGCGCAGACTGGCGTCATAGGCCCGCCACTCCAACAGACCGAGGTCGGCGCTCCTCGCCATGGCGCGCGCATCCTCGAGCTTCCGCAGTAGCGCTCCGCGCTTCGGCTCGGCGTCGCTGTCGAACTCCGCTTCCAGCACCTGGCGGTGGACGAAGAGCAGGTCCTCCGATGCCTCTTTGCGCGCCGTCCAGCGCATCCCGAAGCAGACCAGCACGGCGATCGCCAAGCACGGCAATCCGAGGGCAAGCAGGGCGCCGAGGCAGCCCAGGACGATCCACTTCGCCCCGATCGGCTGCGTCGTGCGCCCGGGGATCGGCTCGGCCATCGCGCCTCCCGGGCCTCCCTCAGTCCCCGATGTGGCGCAGGGTCGCGCCGGTGTAGACCTGCCGCGGGCGGCCGATCCGGAAGTCCGGGTCGCGGCGCATCTCGAGCCACTGCGCGATCCATCCCGGCAGCCGCCCGAGCGTGAACATCACCGTGAACATGTTGGTCGGGATGCCCATCGCCTTGTAGATGACGCCCGAGTAGAAGTCGACGTTGGGGTAGAGCTTGCGGCTGACGAAGTACTCGTCCGAGAGCGCGATCTCCTCCAGCCGCTGGGCGATCTCGAACAGACGCTCCGAGCCGGCCCGCCCGCCGACGCGCTCGAGCACCTCGCGGCAGTAGCGCTTGAGGATCGTCGCGCGCGGGTCGTAGCTCTTGTACACCCGGTGGCCGAAGCCCATCAGCCGCTTGGTGTCGTTCTTGTCCTTGGCGCGCTGCACGAACCGCTCGGCGCCGCCGCCCTCCGCGGCGATCTCCTCGAGCATCTCGATCACCTTCTGGTTCGCGCCTCCGTGCAGCGGGCCCCACAGCGCGCTGATCCCCGAGGAGATGCTGGCGAAGAGGTTGGCCTGCGAGCTGCCGACCATCCGCACCGTGCTGGTCGAGCAGTTCTGCTCGTGGTCGGCGTGCAGGATCAGGAGCAGGTCGAGGGTCTTGGCGAGCAGCGGGTCGGCCTCGTACTCCTCGCACGGCGTCGCGAACATCATGCGCAGGAAGTTCGAGGCGTAGTCGAGGTCGTTGCGCGGGTAGATGAAGGGCTGGCCGAGGAAATGCTTGTAGGAGCAGGCGGCGATCGTCGGCATCTTGGCCAGCAGGCGGATGATCGCGTCGTGGATCGTCTGGTCGCTCTCCGGCTCCTGGTAGAACGTCGCCAGCGCTCCCACGGCCGCCGCACACACGGGCATCGGGTGCGCCTCCTTCGGGAGCGCCCCGAAGAAGCGCCCGAAGTTCTCGTGCAGCATCGTGTGGTGCGTGACCTCGTGCTCGAAGCGCGCCAGCTCCTCGCGCGAAGGCAGCTCGCCGTGCAAGAGCAGCCGGGCCACCTCCAGGAACGTGCTCTTCTCCGCCAGCTCCTCGATCGGGTAGCCGCGGTAGCGCAGGATGCCGCGCTCGCCGTCGATGAAGGTGATCGAGCTGCGGCAGGATCCGGTGTTCGCGTAGCCCGGGTCGAACGTGATCAGCCCGCTCTCGGAGCGCAGGGCGCGGATGTCGATCGCCGTCTCGCCCTCGCTGCCGCGGATCAGCGGGAAGCGCCGCGTCTTCCCGTCCCAGCTCAGCTCGAGCGCCCCCTCGGCGTGCCGAGCGTCCCCGAGGGCCTCGGCCTCGCCGCTCCTGGGTTCGCCGGCCTTCGCTCCGCCTGCCCCGCCTGTCCTGGGTGCCATCGGGAGCCGAGTGTAGCGCAAGGCCTCGGCGCGAACCTCCCCTTGTGCGGCGAGCCCGGCGCCGGCTCCCATGCCGAGCGCGGCGCCTTGCGGCTGCGACCTGCACCTTTAGAATCGCCCGGCTCCCCTCCGAAGAAACGCTGCCGATGCCCCCCGAGCGCGCGATCGTCGCCGTCCTGCCGGCCTACAACCTCGAGCGCGGGATCGCCGCCATCGTCGAGCGCACCCGTCCCTTCGTCGACGAGGTCATCGTCGTCTGCGACGGCTCGCGCGACCGCACGGCGGACGCGGCGCGCTCCGCCGGGGCCCGCGTGCCCGAGCCCGAAGCGGTCCGTGGAAAGGGCTTCGCGGTGATCAAGGGGATCGCGGAGGCCCGCTCGGCCGGCGCCGGCATCGTGGTCCTGATGGACTCCGACGGACAGCACCTGCCCGAGGAGATCCCGCTGCTCGTCGCCCCACTCCTGGAGGGCCGGGCCGACGCGGTGGTCGGCTCGCGCATGCTCGGCACCCTGCGCACCTCGACCATCAACAAGTTCGGCAACTTCGGCCTGAAGCTGATCAGCTTCGCCGTGACCGGCCGCTGGATGACCGACACCGAGTCCGGCTTCCGCGCCTTCCTGGCCGAGCGCCTGTTCGAGCTGCCGCTCTCCTCGCGCGGCTACGAGATCGAGAGCGAGCTCCTCCTGCGCGCGCTCCACGCGCGCCTGCGCTTGGTCGAGGTGCCGATCACCGTGCCCTTCGCGGTCCCGGGCGTCACCGTCTGGGACGGGCTGAAGGTCGGCTGGTACAAGGTGCGCACAGGCCTGGCGCTGCGCTTGGGCCGGGAGGTCGCGTGAGGCTCGAGAAGGTCCGCGAGCGCGCGGAGGCGGCCCGCGCCGAGGGGCGCGAGGTCGTGGCGGTGCTCGGCCTGGGCTTCGTCGGCACCGCGGTCGCCGCCAACCTCTCCCGCGCGCGCTTGCGCGGCGCTGCGCTGTTCTTCGTGATCGGCCTCGACCAGGACGCGCCGGCGGGGCGCGAGAAGGTGGCGCGCCTCGACGCCGGCGTGCCGCCGACCTATGCCAGCGACCCGAGCCTCGAGCGCGTGGTGCGCGAAGCCTGCCTCGAGACCGCGAATCTCGCCGGCACGACCGACCCGCGCGCGGTCGCGCTCGCCGACGTGATCGTCTCGTGCATCAACCTCGACCTGGTGCGCGAGCCGGGACAGACCGAGCGCCTGAGCGTTCCCACCCAGGGCTACGCCGAGGCGATGCGCACGCTCGGGCGCCACATGCGGCCCGGGACCTTGGTGTGCGTGGAGAGCACGCTCCCGCTCGGGCTGTGCGATCGCGTGCTGTGGCCGGCCCTGTGCCAGGGACAGCGCGAGGCCGGCGTCGACGTCGAGGCGACGCCGCCGAGGCTGGCCTACTGCTACGAGCGCGTGATGCCCGGCCCGGACTACCTCGACTCGGTGAACCACTTCTGGCGCGCCTACGCCGGGATCGACGAGGGGAGCGCCGACGCCGCGGAGGCGTTCCTCTCCAAGTACGTGAACGTGCGCGAGTACCCCCTGTGGCGCCACAAGACGATCCGCGCCGCGGAGATGGCCAAGCTGCTCGAGAACTCCTACCGGGCGACGAACATCGCCTTCATCGAGGAGTGGGCGCGACTGGCCGAAGAGGCCGGGGTCGACCTCTTCGACGTGATCCGCTCGATCCGCCTGCGCCGCGGGACCCACGAC
>DATKBQ010000233.1:0-13461 GCA_035546375.1 Planctomycetota bacterium
TAGTTCACCGCCCGCAACAACCTTTACGTCCCGGGATGCACCGCCGAGTGCAGCGACCTAATATGGCCCGATCCCCACTACTGGAGCCGCCATGAACCACCGAACCCTCGCTCGCCGCCCGCTCGCCGTCCTCGCCCTCGCCTTCGCCGCCGCGGCGGCCGCGAGCTCTGCCCAGCTCCACGCCGCGACCCAGCCGCTGGCCGCGGCAGCCCTGGCCGAGCCCCCCGGAGGGGCCCTCGAGCGCGCGCTGGACTCGATCAAGACCGAGAACATCCGCTCGGACATCTTCTTCATCGCCTCCGACGAGCTTGGCGGCCGCGACACGCCGAGCCTCGGCCAGCGCGTCGCGGCGCGCTACATCCGCGCCCGCATGGTGCGCCTGGGCCTCCAGCCGGGGAACGGCGAGAGCTTCCTCTACGAGTACCCGCTCGCCTCCAGCCAGATCGACGATCAGGCGACGCGCCTGACGATCCAGACCCGCGGCGGCCCGCGCGAGCTCACCCTCGGCCGCGACTACTTCCCGCAGCCCTTCGGGTTCGGCAGCGGCAAGATCGAGGGCCGGGTGGTGTTCGCGGGGAAGGGCAGCACGGAGGAGCTGGCCCAGGCCAAGGTCTCAGGCGCCTGGGCGCTGTGCTACGAGGCTGACTCGTCCCGCCAGCGCAGCCGTGCGGCGCGCGAGGCGGGCGCGATCGGCGTGATCGCGATCCCCGCGCCCGACTACCGAGGCGAGCCGTTCGAGCGGCGCTCCGCCGAAGCGCTCACGCGACTGAGCCGCGCCGGCGTGCGCTACCCCTCGCCGGAGGGTGAGGAGCGCTCGGAGCGGCGGAACATCGCCCAGGTTCATCTCTCCGGCGAAACCGCCGCGGCGATCTGGCCCGAGCTCTCGAAGGAGGGCGGCGCTCCGGCGCTGGGGACGGAGCTCGCGAGCGCCTGCACCGACGAGCGCGCGACCGCCGGCGGCGGCTCGGTCCTGGTGGAGAACGTGTGCGCCTTCTGGCCGGGCAGCGATCCGGAGCTCTCCAAGGAAGTGATCCTGATCTCAGCGCACTACGACCACGTCGGCACGAACTCCCGGGGCGAGATCCACAACGGCGCCGACGACAACGGCTCGGGCACGACCGGGCTGATGGCCCTGGCCGAGGCGCTGGCGGCCCACGGGCCCCTGCGCCGCTCGGTGATGCTGATCTGGGTCTCGGGCGAGGAGAAGGGGCTGTGGGGCTCGCGCGCCTGGACCGAGAACCCCTCGCTCCCCGCGGGGCACAAGCCCTTGTGCAACATCAACATCGACATGATCGGCCGCAACGCGCCCGACAAGCTCCTGATCACGCCGACCGAGAAGATGAAGCAGTACAACGGCCTGACGCGCCTGGCCGAGAAGCTCGCGCCGCTGGAGGGCTTCCCGAAGCTCGGGAGCTGCGACGAGTACTGGGCCCGCTCCGACCAGATGAACTTCTCGGTCAACCTGGGGATCCCGGTCGCGTTCCTCTTCAGCGACGTCCACGAGGACTACCACCGGCCGAGCGACGACCCGGAGAAGGTCGACTGCGACAAGATCCGGCGCGTGACGCGGCTCGTGATGCGCATGCTCGACGGCCTGCAGGCCGATCCCCTCGAGCTGTAGCGCGTCCGTGGCGAAGTCCGCCCTGCCGACGCTCTCGCTCGCGATCCTGCTCGCGGCCTGCCGCGCGGGCGGGGGGACGGGAGCCTCCGTTGCGACCGCCGGGCCGCCCGCGCCGCTCGCGGTGCTGGCCGCGGCTCCGGCGGAGCGCGACGGCGCGGCGCTCGAGCGCTCGCTGGCCGCGATCCAGCCGCTGTGGATCTCGGCCGACATCCACTTCATCGCGAGCGACGAGCTCGGCGGCCGCGCCACGCCGAGCGCCGGCCAGCGGATCGCCGCTCGCTACATCCGCGCGCGCCTCGAGCGGCTGGGCTTCGAGCCGGGCGCGCAGGACGGCTTCTTCTACACGTTCCCGCTGGCCAGCCGGCGCGTCGACACCGCGCTCGTACGCGCCGCCTTCGACGCCGGCGCCGGCGAGGTGGAGCTCGCCTTCGGGCGCGACTTCGGCCTGCACCCGCTCGAGGTCGCCGGCGGAGAGTGGAGCGCCCCGATCGAGGATTGCGGCGAGGGCAAGGGCGAGGAGCTCGAGGCGGCCGACCTGCGCGGCAAGTGGGCGTTGTGCCGTGAAGGCGGCGCCATGCGGCGCACGCGCCAGCGGCGCGCCGAGCAGGCCGGCGCGCTGGGCTTGATCGTGGTGCGCCAGGATCCGGAGGGCTCCGAGGCGCAGTTCGCGAGCTGGCTCGAGCGCAGCTCCCGCTCGCTGCCGCGCTGGCCCGGCGAGGGCGCCCATGAAGACGAGGGCGGTGAGGACGGCGAGCCGGCCGCGTTCCCGACCCTCTGGCTCGACCACGCCGCGGGAGAGCGGCTCTTCGAGGCGCTACGTGGCGCCGGCGCGCAGGGCGTGCGCTTCACCTTCTCCCACGAGGGCGGAGGCGAGGAGCGGATCGAGAACGTGTGCGGCTTCTGGCCCGGCAGCGACGCGGATCTGGCGCGCGAGGTGCTGATCGTCTCGGCCCACTACGACCACGTCGGGACTTCGCGCACGGGCGAGGTGTTCAACGGCGCCGACGACAACGCATCGGGCACGTGCGGGATGCTCGCGCTGGCGGAGGCGCTCGCGGAGCACGGCCCCCTGAAGCGCTCGGTGCTCCTGATCTGGACCAGCGGCGAGGAGCTGGGCCTCTTCGGCTCGCGCGCCTGGGCCGAGCGCCCGTGGCTGCCCGAGGGCTGCCGGCCGGTCGCCAACATCAACATCGACATGATTGGCCGCAATGACCCCGCGCGGCTCGAGATCACGCCGACGCGCAAGCTGGCGAAGGAGTTCAACCGGATCTCGCTCGCCGCCGAGGAGCTGGCGCCGCTCGAGGGGTTCGGCCCCTTGGTGAGCTGCGACCAGGACTGGGACCGATCCGACCACGCGATGTTCGCCGAGCACCTGGGGATCCCGGTCGCCTTCCTCTCGGGCGGCGAGCACGAGGACTACCACCGCCCGAGCGACACCGCGGAGAAGATCGACTCCGACAAGGTCGCGCGCACGGCGCGCCTCGTGATGCGGCTGCTCGACGCGCTGCAGGAGGGGCCGATCGCGCTCGAAGGCCGCGGCGGCGGCGGCGAGCGCGGCCGCTGAACGCGCCGTTCAGTCCCCCTTGCCGGGCGCGGTCCCGCGTGCGGCGCGCAGTTCAGCGAGTCGCCGCGCACCCTCCACGTTCCGCGGGCACAGCTCGAGCGAACGCTCGTAGGAGCGGATCGCGCCTTCCACGTCGCCGAGCCGCGCGCGGGCCTCCCCGAGGCTGTCGTGGGCGTTCCACGAGCCGGGATGGTGGCGCACCGCCAGCTCGAGGAGCTTGGTGGCGTCGGCGGCGCGGCCCTCCGCCATCCGCTCGTAGCCCAACTCGTTCACGGTCAGCTCGCGGAAGGGCGCTGCGCCGCCGTGCTCGGAAGCCCAGCGTTCAGAGAAGTCGACTGCCGCCTGCGCGCCCTCGGTGGCGAGGACGCGCAGGAACTCCTCCTCGGCGATCGACTGCGCGGCGATGCTCTCCAGGCGCCGGTGCAGGTCCTCCTGGGGGAGCCAGCGGCCGGCGCGCACCACGCCTGCCACGAGCTGCACGTTGCTGACATCGAGCAGGGGGTCGCCCATGACCAGCACCAAGTCCGCGCGCTTGCCCGGCTCCACCGTGCCGACCTCGTCCTCCACGCGGAGGAAGCGCGCGGCCTCGCGCGTCGCTGCGGAGAGCACGCCGAAGGGGGGGATCCCGCACTCGGCGAGCAGCTCGAGCTCGTCGTGGAGCGAAGCACCCGGGACCACGAAGGGCACGCCGTTTCCGCCGCCGTCGGTGCCGGCCAGGACGCGCACGCCGGCCTCGTGGAAAGCCCGCACGAACCTCTGCTGGAACTCCAGCGAGCGTCGCAGGCGCGGCACGCTGTCGCGCGGGAAGCGGCGGTAGCGGTTCCGCTCCGGGCCCCAGTTGCGCCGTTGCAGCGCGGAGGCCCAGCGTAGGTCGCCGCGCCGGAACGAGGCGGCCAGGTCGGCCACTTGGCGGCCGATGCGGTCGTAGGCGATGAGCGTGGCGACTAGCGCCGTGCCCGACTCGGCCATGCGCCTCGCGACGTCGGGGATGCGCGCCTCGTCCAGCTCGGGCAGGAAGTAGCCGTAGAGCAGCTCCTCGGCGTGGTCGATCGAGTCCGGCGGGGAAGCGAGCACGACCTCCAAGTCCAGGTTGCGCGGCACGTGGCCGCAAGGGCGGATGCCGCGCTCGCGCGAGCGCTCCACCAGGACGCGATAGCCGTCCGCCGAGATGCGGTCGTAGATCTTGAGGAAGTCGAAGCCCTGATCGACGTGCTCGTCCACGACGCGCCGAGCCGCCGCGGCGTCGGCCACGTCGACGACCGGCTGGCAGCCCACGGCCATCGCCGGCCCGAGGAGTGCGCCGCGGGCGATGCGGTCGCGAACCTCGAGGTGCCAGAGCCAGCCGCCCAACTCGCGCACGCCGGTGACGCCGTGGGCGAGCAGGATCTCGAGCTCCACTTCGTCTTGGATGTGCACGTGCAGGTCGAACAGCCCGGGCATCAGGAAGTACCCCTGCCCCTCGACGACCTGCGCGTCGGCGGGGGGAGCGAGCTCGTCCTTCGGGCCCAGCGCCGCGATCCGTCCCTGGGCGATGATCACGGTCTGGTCGCGCAGCACGCGCTCGGCGTCCATCGGGACGACGTGAACGCCGACGAAGGCGAGAGGCGGGTCCTCGGGACGGGGCAGGAGCGCGGCCAGCCCGGCCGCGAGCAGCATGGGGATCGACATGCCTCGAGGCTAGGGGCCCGCCGGCCGCGGTGCGTGAGGATTCATGCTCGGCTGCACGGTCGGTGGATCGGCTACGAGACGAGCAGCTCCCGGGCGAGATCCCCCCCGCGCCGCCGGCGGAAGGCGGCGGGGGAGACGCCGAAGGCGCGCGCGAACTCGCGGCTCAGGTGGGTCCGGTCCGCGAAGCCGGTCGCGGCCGCGATGTCGGCCAACGGCTCGCCGCCGCCGGCGATGCGCTCGAGGGCGGCGCGCAGGCGCAGCTCGAGCAGCCGGCGATGGACGCTCGTCCCGCATCGGGCGCGGAACACGCGGCAGAGGTGGAAGCGCGAGATCCCCGCCGCGCGGGCGATCGAGCCTAGCGTGAGAGGTTCGGCGAAGCGGCGCGCGATGTGCAGTTCAACCCTCTCGGCGATCTCCTCGTGACGGCGGGCGGTCGCTGGGTCGACGCGGGGCGTCCGCCAATCGCCCGCGGCGCGGATCGCGCGCTCGACGAGCAGCAGAGCCAGCTCCTCCACCAGCGGGCCGCGCTCGGGACCCTCCTCGGCCGCGCAGCGGAGCAGCGCGCGATGGGCTGCGAAGGTGCGCGCGTCGAGCGGCGCGTGCGTGAGCCGGAAGGGGCTTCCCGGAGACTCCAGGGCGCGTGGAACGAGGTCCGCGAGGACGTCCGCCAGCACCTCCTGGGAAAGGACGATGCCGGTGTTGCGGTCGCCACATCCGCCGGGGTGGGCGACCCGATGGACCTCGCCGGAGGGGAAGAAGTGTACGTGAGCGGCGTGCACCGGCAGCGTGCGGCCGGCGAGACGTCGGATCCACAGGCCCCGGCGCGGGAAGCACACCTCGTGGAAAGGGATCGGGTCGGTTTCCGGGCTCAGGGCCGGATCGGTCCGGAGGCAGCGGTTGTCGCGCACCTCCAGCCCGGGAGCGGAGAAGACCGTACGCCGCTCCACCGGCGGCCCGCTGGGACTCATGCGCGCATGCTAGCCTGCGTTCCTCACAGGCGGCCCGCCGCTTCTCCGTGCGACCAGCTCGATCAGGGACAGACGGCGAAAGCCAGCGCGTCGCTGAGGTTCGTGTTCTGCGGCGGCGCGAAGCCCGGGTCGCGGCTCCAGTGCTGGGCCCAGACGGCGGAGCCGGCGACGAGCGCGGGGTCCTGGCCGCTCGCGATCCAGGCGTTGAAGTCGAGCGCGAACGAGCCGCTGCAATCGCTCGCGGGTTGCGGCGAGCCTCCGGACGACTGGACCGGCGTGCGCACCAGCGGCCCGCCGACGCACAGGAAGCCGCCCTGGAACGGCGCCGAGGCCGGGCCGTCCTTGCCGTAGAAGAGGATCCCGAAGACTTGGTTGAGCACGTTCGTCGCGCTGACGACGAAGCCGGAGCCGGCGCTCGCGCTCGGCGTTCCGCTCGAGCCGATCGCGCTCGCGCAGCCCAGGGAGTTGGTCTTCGGCGTGCAGTAGACGGTAGGCTCGCCGCACAGGGATGGATCGAAGGGGAAGGCGTGCGAGAGCGAGGCCGCGCTCCCGCCCGGCACGGCGACGAGGACGTCGCCGGGACCGGCCGTTGCGGGCAGCGGGACGTGGATGCGCGTTCCGCCGGCGGTCGAGGTCAGGGCGCTGACCTGGATGGGGTTGCCCGTCGGGTTGACGCCGGCCTGGGTGAACCAGACCGAGTTGCCGAAGGGCGCGAAGCCCGAGCCGACGAGGTCGACGGCCGCGCCGGAGACGAGCACGTAGTCGATGCGCGGCTTGCTCGGTGACGCCGCGCCGTAGAGGAACTGCACGCCGGCCTTGTCGTCGGCCTCGATCGAGCGGAACGCGACGCCGCCGCCGGAGACCGAGGGGTACATGGTCGAGCCGCCGATGTTCGTGTGGCCCAGCCCCAGTGCGTGTCCGTACTCGTGGGTGATGATTCCTTGGATGTCGAAGGCTCCCGGCGCGAGCACCACGCCCGGCCCGTCGTCCCACAGCCAGTCGTCGCACAGCCGGATGCGCCAGCCTCCTGCGCCGACCTCCGTGAAGCCGGCGACTCCGCCGCCGCAGTTCGAGATGGCCGAGACCACGTTCTCGGTGGAGCCGCCGACGCCCGGCGCGTTGCCCTGCCACGAGGGATCGAAGTTGGCGCCGCCGCTGCCGAGGTCGCCGGGCTGGCTCGGATCGCCTTCGCCGTCGCCGTGCAAGAGGCTCTGCCACTCCACGGCGGCCTTCCAGATCGCCATCGGCGCGCCGGTGAAGCCCGGCCAGCTCGGGTGCGGCGTCGTGTTGTCGTTCGCCTCCGGGTCGGCGAAGTTGTTGAACACGCGCACGTCGCGCTGGCCGAGCCCGAGCGTGTGGTCGAGCACGGTGAACGCGCCCGAGCGGGCGGGCCAGACGACCAAGCTCGCCGCTCCGAGTGCCAACACCGCGGGAAGGAAGGGGACCCATCGAGCTGTGCGCATCTCGTCCTCCTCGAGCTGGAGCCGGGAGCCGGTGCGTGGACCTGGGACGGTGCCAGCGGGCTGGCCGGCTGTTGGCGACCAGCTTAGCAGCCCAGGATCGGCGGATTGGAGGTTTCCGTCGTGGTCGGCGGCGCACGGCCGGAGCGACGAGGGCTAGATCCGGATCCGCCCCTCGAGGTACGGGGCGACCTCGCCGGCGATCCGGACGCGCTCGCCCTTGTCCTCGCACCACAGCTCGCCGCCGCGCGGGGAGAGCTGGCGGGCGTAGAGGCGCGGGAGGTCGAGCCGGGCGCTCCAGTAGGGGATCAGGGTGCAGTGGGCGGAGCCGGTGACCGGGTCCTCGGGGATCCCGAGGGCGGGGGCGAAGAAGCGCGAGACGAAGTCGCAGTCGGTGCCGGGGGCGGTGGCGATGACCGGGCGGTGGATGCGCTCGAGGAGCGCCATGTCGGGGGCGAGCTCGCGCACCTCGCGCTCGGTGGCGAGGACGGCGAGCCAGTAGGGGGCGTCGAGGATCTCCTGCGGCTCGGCGAAGAGGGCCTTCTCGAGCGGCGGCGGGTCGTCGCACGGGCGCGGCGGGCGAGAGGGGAGGTCGAGCACGATGCGTTCGGCTTCGCGCCAGGCGTCGAGCGGGCCGCTCTTGGTCTCGAAGCGCACGCGATCGCGGCCGGGCTCGAGGTGGCGGAAGACGACCCAGGCGCTGGCGAGCGTGGCGTGGCCGCACAGGTCGACCTCGGCCGTCGGCGTGAACCAGCGCAGGCGGTACAGGCCGTCGCCGCCCTGGAGGAAGGCCGTCTCGGAGAGGTTGTTCTCGCGCGCGATCGCTTGCAGGAGCGGCTCGTCGAGCCACTCGCCGAGGGGGCAGACGGCGGCCGGGTTGCCGCGCAAGGGGACGGCGGTGAAGGCGTCGACCTGGAAGAGATCGAGCTCCACTCGGCCGTGCCCTATTTCCGCGCCGCGAGCGCCGCTTGCGCCGCCGCCAGCCGCGCCACCGGCAGGCGGTGCGGCGAGCAGGAGACGTAGTCGAGGCCCAGGGTCTGGCAGAAGCGGATCGAGGCCGGGTCCCCGCCGTGCTCGCCGCAGATCCCGAGCTTGATGTCGGGCCGCCCCTTGCGGCCCAGCTCGACGGCGATCTCCATCAATCGGCCTACGCCCTTCACGTCGAGGCTCGCGAAGGGATCGGTCTCGAGGATCTCGAGGTCGATGTACAAGGGCAGGAAGCGCGCGCCGTCGTCGCGGCTGATCCCGAAGGCGGTTTGGGTCAGGTCGTTGGTGCCGAAGGAGAAGAACTCCGCGACGCGCGCGATGTCGTCCGCCACCAGCGCCGCCCGCGGCAGCTCGATCATCGTGCCCACCAGGTAGGGGATGCGCGTCTTCTTGCGCGCGAAGACCTCCTCCGCCACCTGGCGCACGATCCGCTCCTGCAGCTCGAGCTCGCGGCGCGTGGCGACCAGCGGGATCATGATCTCGGGCTTGACCGTCTTCTTCTTGCGCTTGGCGACGTTGCAGGCCGCCTCGAAGATCGCCCGCGCCTGCATGGCGGTGATCTCGGGGTAGCTGATGCCGAGGCGACAGCCGCGGTGGCCGAGCATCGGGTTCATCTCGCGCAGCGACTCGACCTTGGCCGCCAGGCGCACGGCCGGGATCCCCATCTTGTCGGCCAGCGCCTTGATCGCCGCCTCGTCGTGGGGCAGGAACTCGTGCAGCGGCGGGTCGAGCGAGCGGATCGTCACCGGGTGCGGCGCCATCTCGGCGAAGATCCCCTCGAAGTCGCGGCGCTGCAGCGGCAGGAGCTTCTCCAGCGCCGCCGCGCGGCCGGCCGCGCTCTCGGCCAGGATCATCTCGCGCACCGCGTCGATCTTGTCGCCGCCGAAGAACATGTGCTCCGTGCGGCACAGGCCGATCCCCTTGGCGCCGAAGACCATGGCGACGCGCGCCTGGTCGGGCTGGTCGGCGTTGGCGCGCACCTCGAGCGTGCGCACCTCGTCGGCCCAGCGCATGAGCTGCTCGAAGGCCCGATAGGCGTCCCCGCGCGCCTTCTTCTTCGCTCGGCCGAACAGCACGCTCATGACCTCCGACGGCCGCGTGTCGATCTTGCCCTCGAGCACCTCGCCGCTCGAGCCGTCGAGGCTGATCCAGTCGCCCTGGGCGAGCCTCCGGCCGCCCACCGACATCGCCTGGGCGCGGTAGTCGATCTCGAGCTCGCCCGCCCCGGCGACGCACACCTTGCCCATCTGCCGAGCGACCAGCGCCGCGTGGCTGGTCATGCCCCCGCGCGCGGTCAGGATCCCCGCCGCGGCCTGCATGCCCTTGATGTCCTCGGGGCTGGTCTCGATGCGCACCAGGATCACGGTCTCCTTGCGCGCCGCCCAGGCCTCGGCTTCGGCGGCGCTGAAGACGATCCGGCCGCTGGCCGCGCCGGGGCCCGCGTTGAGGCCCTTGGTCAGGACGCGCCCCGCGGCGCGGGCCGCGCGCAGCTCGCGCGCGTCGAAGACCGGCCGCAGGAGCTGGTTCAGGCTCTCGGGCTCGACCCGCTGCAGCGCCTCCTCGCGGGTGATCAGTCGCTCGCGCACCATGTCGGTCGCGATCTTCACCGCCGCGAAGCCGGTGCGCTTGCCCGAGCGGCATTGGAGCATGTAAAGCTTGCCCCCTTGAATCGTGAACTCGAGGTCCTGCATCTCGCGGAAGTGGCGCTCGAGCAGCTTCTGGATCCGCTGCAGCTCGCGCCAGGCCGGCGGCGCGCGCTTGGCCAGGCTCTCGATCGGCAGCGGCGTGCGCAGCCCGGCGACCACGTCCTCGCCCTGGGCGTTCATCAGGTACTCGCCGTAGAAGCGCTTCTCGCCGGTCGCGGGGTCGCGGGTGAAGGCGACGCCGGTGCCGGAGTCCTCGCCCAGGTTGCCGAAGACCATCGCTACCACGTTGACGGCGGTGCCCCAGTCGCCCGGGATCCCGTGCATCGAGCGGTAGGCGATCGCGCGCTCGTTCTGCCAGGAGCCGAAGACCGCGCCGATCGCGCCCCAGAGCTGCTCGCGCGGGTCCTCGGGGAAGCTGTGCCCGGAACGCTCGCGCACGATCTGCTTGAAACGGCCCACGAGCCCGCGCAGGTCGGCCTCGGACAGCTCGGTGTCCAGCTTCGCGCCGCGCTCGCGCTTGAGCGCGTCCAGCGCAGCGGAGAAGGGGCTTTCGTGCTCGCCCTCGCCCGCCTTCAGGCCGAGCACGACGTCGGCGTACATCTGCACGAAGCGCCGGTAGGCGTCCCACGCGAAGCGCGGGTTCGAGGAGGCGCGCGCGAGGCCCTCGACGGTTCGGTCGTTGAGCCCGAGGTTGAGGACCGTGTCCATCATCCCGGGCATCGAGACGCGCGCGCCGCTGCGCACGGAGACGAGCAGCGGATCGCGCTCGTCGCCGAAGCGCTTGCCCATCGATCCCTCGATCCGTCCCAGGGCCTCGTCGACCTGCCCCTCGAGCCCCGGCGGGTAGGTCCGCCCGTGGGTCGTGAAGTGGGTGCAGACCTCGGTGGAGATCGTGAAGCCGGGCGGCACCGGCAGGCCGAGCCGGCTCATCTCCGCCAGGTTCGCGCCCTTTCCGCCGAGCAGGTTGCGCAGCTCGCGCCCGCCGTCGGCCTGCCCGTCGCCGAAGGAGTAGACCCAGCGACGGGTCGCGGCCCCATTGCTCTCGCCGTCGCTCTTCGGACGGGGGTGGGTGCGCTTGGCGCGCGCTCGGCTGGGAGCGGCGCGCCGTTCGGGTGTTCGCGCGGGTGCCGTCATGCTGGGGGTCGGGCCGCGGCGGCGGCCTCCTCGGGTTCGTCCTGGGCTTCGTACAAGTCGTCGATCTTCCACTCTCGGCCGACCGTGAACCAGCTTGCGCCCGAGAGATCCGTCGAAGAGTCCTCGATCGTCACCGTCGCCCCGATCCGCACCCTGAGGGTGCGCAGGGCAGCCACCTGGACGGCAGTGGAGAAATGGGCCTCTCCGTCAGCGAGCAGGCGATCGCCGGCCCAGAACTCGAAGAAATCCTCTCGCACCAGCCTTACCCGGATCGTACGGCCGAAGACCCGCGCGTCGATGAAATGGACCCCCTCCGACCCCGGCCCCCCAGACCATTGGGCGATCACCTCCGCTCTGGCGAACTGGCGCAGCCAGGGCCTCTCGCGGAAGAGCCGCTCGCGCGCCTCCGCGTAGGTGAGCGAGGACACGCCGTTGCGGCGGCGGAAGCCCGCCGAGAAGGCCAGGTACTCCTTCTCGGGCAGGTTCGCGCGCAGGAACACCTGGAAGCTCTTCAGCGCCTGCTCGGGAGTCCGAAAGCCGGTGTCCACCAGCTCTCGCGCCTGGGGGGGCATCACGCAGGCGCTTGCAAGGGCCAGGAGCTGGCCCATGAAGCACGCGCGGAGCCACGAGCGCACGCACGCCCGCCGGGCGGCCCGGCGGGGCGTCGAGCCAGCCCGGAGTGCCTCCATCGACCGCCGCAGAAGCCCCAAGGTATCGAAACCAGCCACGCCGATCGACACCGCGTCGCCGCCCCGGCCGCGCGTGCGCGGACGCGCGGACCCGGTTAGGATTTCCCGTCCGTTTCCCCTCGAAGAGCCCTCTCCCCATGAAGAATCAAGCCACCGCCGGCCGGCCTCGCCGCCGCCGCCTCGCCCTCGCCATCCCGTCGCTGGCCGGCAGCTTGGCCCTGCTCTCGGCTTGCAGCCGCGAGGAGCCGAAGGCCGATCCCGGCGCCGGCGCCGCCTCCGCCAGCGCCCCCGAGGACGAGACGGCGGGGGCGAAGGGCACGCCGCCCGGCGCCGCCGGCCCCGCGGCCAAGGCGGACGACGGCAGCGCCCTGCCCGTGACCACCCAGACCGAGGGCGGCGCGACCCAGACGCGCCTCGAGGGCGGGGACGAGCACGCCGGCCACCGCCATGCGGCAGGCGAGACCCACGGTGCGCCCGGCGCGACCGCCACCGGCGGAGCGACCCCCGGCGCGGCGACCAGCGGCACCCAGGCGCGGCTCGACGTGGTCCAGCCCGACCACGACTTCGGGATGCGCATCGAGGGCGAGGTCCTGACCCACACCTACGACATGAAGAGCTCGGGGCCGGCCGCCCTGATCATCACCACCGCCAAGCCGACCTGCGGCTGCACGGTGAGCAAGCTGGAGGTCGTCGGGGCGGACGGCGCGCGGACGCTCTACAAGTTCGGCGATCCCATCGCGCCGGGGACGGAGCTGAAGCTCGAGGCCCAGCTCGACACCAAGAACAAGCACAACAGCGCCGCCAGCAAGATCAACATCTCCTGCAACGACCCGCGGCAGACGGTCACCCTCGGCCTTTCGACGCGGCTCGACACCTACTTCAACGTCTCGCCCACCTCCATCGACTTCGGCGAGGTCTCGGTCGCCGACACGCTCGAGCGCACCATCGAGGTCAGCGGCAAGAAGCCCGGCCCGTTCCTCCTCACCCAGGATGCGCGCGGGCCCGGCCCGCAGGGGCTGCGGATCGAGCTGATCCCGGTCGATCCCACGCCGGAGGGCAAGGCCGAGCGCTGGACGGCCAAGGTCACGCTGGGGCCGGACGCGCGCGAGGGCCCGGTCGGCTTCCCGGTCAGCCTGCACAGCGACGAGGTGGTGCAGGGCGCCGCGCTGGCACCGGACGGCTCGACGCCGACCTACGGCGCCACGGTCATGGTCACCGCCCGCGTGCGCGGCCTGATCTCCTTCGAGCCGCAGTACCTCTCCTTCGGCCTGGTGCGCCCAGGCCAGATCGTGTCGCGCTCGATCAAGGTCAAGAGCTACGACCCCGAGTTCGCCTTCGCGGAGCCGAAGATCCGCCTGGTCGGGCCGAACCCGGCCAAGCCGGAGTTCGCCTGGTCCAGCTCGTTCTCCCACGTCATGCGCCCGTCGCAGGACAGCAGGGAGTTCGACGTCGAGCTGACCCTCGACGGGCTGCCGGAGACCGTGGACGGCTCGTTCCAGGGCCGGGTCCTGATCGAGACCGGACACCCGTCGAAGCCCGAGGTCGAGGTGCTCTTCTCCGGCGTCTGCCGCCCCGGCGTCAACGCCGCGAGCCAGGCCGTGCCCCTGCCGCCCCCGCAGCCGCAGACCCCCGGCCAGGGCGGCTGAGCCACCTCGGCGACTTTCTGGGCAACTTCTGAGTCGTAGTCAAAGTTCGACTTTCTCGGCCACCCCCTCGGGGTGGCC
>DATKBQ010000234.1:0-2606 GCA_035546375.1 Planctomycetota bacterium
GGCCCTACCCCGCCCCCCCCGCCGGCTCCACCGCCCCGTGCGGCTCCGCCGCGCGGCCCGCAACCCCCGGTCTCCCCTCCGACCCATCCCGCCCGCGCGTTGCCCCGCGCCCCAGCAAGCTCGCCGACACCACCGCCCCGCGCCCGTACTTCCGGCGCATCCGATCAGCCCCCGCCGTCGCCAGCTCCAAGCGCGCGTCGGGCCCACGCGCGGCTGCCTTCGCCCCCCCTCCCGACTCCCCCCGCCGCCGCGGGAGCTCCCCCACCGGCCCGCCGAAGAGCTGGCCCTGCACGGGCGTGCGCACGTCCTCGAGCGCCGAGACCTGCACCCCCAAGAGGCGCAGGGGCCCGGGCGGCACGCGCTCGAGCAGCTCGCGCGCAGAAGCATAGATGCGCGGTCCCAGGTTCGTCGCGAAATCGAGCGTGTGCGTGCGCGTCACCGTCTTGAAGTTCCAGTAGCGCGCCTTGACCGCGATCGTCCTCCCGCGCAGGCCGTGGTTGCGCAGCCGCCAAGCCACGTCCTCGCAGAACTCGAGCAGCTTGAGCCGCAGCTCCTCGCGGTCGGAGATGTCGGCCTCGAAGGTGCGCTCCTGGCTGTAGGAGCGCTCCTCGCGCCGCGGCGTCACGCGCCGCGAGTCGATGCCGTGGGCCAGGTCGTGGATCCACGCCCCGCTCGCCCCGAAGCGCCGCAGGGCCTCCCGGCGCTCGAGCGCCGCCAGGTCGCCGACCGTGCGCACGCCGAGCGCCTCGAGCCGCAGCGCCGTGCGCGGCCCGACGCCGAAGATCCTCGACACCGGCAAGGGATCGAGCACCGCGCGCACCTCCTCGGGCCGGATCACGCGGAAGCCGTCCGGCTTGTCCATGTCCGAGGCGAGCTTGGCGACGAACTTCGAGCTGGCGACGCCGACCGACGCGACCAGCGCCGTCTCGCGCAGGATGTCGCGCTTGATCGAGCGCGCGATCTCGATCGAGTCGCCGAAGAGGCGCTCGCAGCCCGCGACGTCGAGGAAGGCCTCGTCCAGGGACAGCGGCTCGACCAGCGGCGTGTAGGAGCGGAAGATCTCCATGATGCGCCGGCTCTCGGCCGTGTAGCGCTCGAAGTCCGGCGGCAGGACCACCAGCTCCGGGCAGAGCTGCAGCGCGCGCGAGGTGGAGATCGCCGATCGCACGCCGAAGCGCCGCGCCTCGTAGCTCGCTGCCGCGATCACGCCGCGCCCGCGCGCCGCACCGCCGACCGCGACCGGCAGGCCGGCCAGCGAGGGATCGTCGCGCACCTCGACCGACGCGTAGAAGGCGTCCATGTCGACGTGCAGGATCGAGAGCGGCTCGGCCATCGGGCCGCAAGGTTCGCCGCCGCGGCGGCGGGCGTCAACCGACGTCCACGGCCGTAGGCTCGCGCCGCCTTGCAGGGCTGCGGCGCGAGCCTCAGACTCGCCTCGAGCATGGCCGTCGCACCAGAGGAGACCGGACGCCCGCCCTCGAGGCCGCGGCCGCGGGCGCTGCTCACGGCGCTCGCCAGCGCGTTGCTAGCGCTGGTGGCCCTCGAGCTGGCCCTGCGCGCGACCGACCGCCTCGCGGGTCGCGCCGACGTGCTGCCGCGCGACGAAGACGTGATCTACGAGCCGCATCCCTTCCTCGGCTACACCCTCAAGCCCGGCATCCGGCGCGCGCAGCCCGAACTGACGACGAGCTCGCTCGGCACGCGCGGCCGCGAGCTGGCGCGCGAGAAGCCGCCCGGCACCTTCCGCATCCTGTGCATCGGCTCGTCCTCGACCTTCGGCGCCGGCGTGCGCCAGGAGGAGGCGACCTATCCCGCGCAGCTCGAGCGCATCTTGGACCGCAAGCGGCCGGGCGGCTGGGCGGTCGAGGTCGGCAACTGCGGCGTCCCGGGCTACACGACGGCCATGGAGCTGATCGACCTCGAGCTGCGCCGGCTCGAGCTGTGCCCGGACGCCATCGTGATCTACGAGGGCGCGAACGACGCGGGGGCGATCCAGAGCGAGGGGTTCCTCGCCGACTACTCGCACCGCTATCAGGCGTGGCGCGAGCCGCTGTCGCCTTCCCAGCGCTGGCTCGCGCGCCATTGGCGCACGTACGCGCGGCTGGCGGTCCACTTCGAGCCCGGCCAGCGTCCGGGCACGCTCGCGGCGCACACGATGCGCCCCGGCGAGCACGAGCGCCATGTCCCCGCCAGCCGGATGGTGATCGAGGAGGGCGTGCAGGTCTTCGCGCGCAACCTGCGCACGATGATCGTCGTCGCGCGGGCCCATGGGATCCGCCCGATGCTCGCCACGTTCGCCTACTGCGACCCGCTGCTCCAGCCGGGGAACCTCGACCTCTCCGCGGCGGTCGAGCGCATGAACGCGGCCGTAGTCGAGCTGGGCGCCCGCGAGGGCGTGTCCGTGGCGCGGGTCGCCGAAGCCCTGGGCGGGCGCGAGGACCTGTTCGCCGACTGGGTCCACCCCAACGCCGAAGGCTCGCGCCTGCAGGCCGAGGTGATCGCCCGGGCGCTGGTCGAGCACGGCTACTTCGCGCGCTGAACGATGATTCATCTCCGCGATGGTTCACCACTTTGCGTTACGTGGCAGATACACGCTGCGTGTATCT
>DATKBQ010000235.1:0-5759 GCA_035546375.1 Planctomycetota bacterium
ACCTTCGACGGGGCAGCGTGCTGCAAAGCCTGCGCGCCCTCGTCGGCTACGGCTTCTTCTGGCAGAAGAACGACCTCGTCGTGCACACCCGCGCCATGTACGCCGGGCTACCGCGCGAGCAGAGCTGGGTCTCGTACCACGAGGGCTCGGCGGTGACCCACTTCAGCTACTTTCGCGAGGCGCTCTCGCGCGCCCGCCTGCTGGCCGCCCTGCTCCGACCCGAGCGCGCCACGAAGCCGGAAGGGTTCCAGGGGCTGCGGGAGGCGCTCGACAAGCAGTCGTTCTCGGCCCTGCGCGAGCTGCCGCGTCCGGACCGTGAGAAGCGGGCCGTGACCGGAACGGTTCTGTTCCTCCCGGACCTCTTCGGGCCGCGGCTCGGGGCCGACGGCGCCGAGGTGTGGCCCTCGACGGCGGCGATCACCCAGGGGGGTCTCGGCAGCCTGCAGAGAGAAGCGCAGGTCACGGTCCTGGGGCTGGTGGACGCCTCTCCACTGGCCGCGCTCGCGGAGGCCCTGGGCGGCGATCAGGCGATCGAGCCCGTGCCCTACGACTGGCGCGGTGGCAGCGTCGAGGCAGCCAGGGCGTTGGCCCAGGCGCTCGCCCGGCGCAAAGTGGGCGCCCCACCGGTGGCCGTCGTGGCGCACGGGCTCGGCGCGCTCGGCGTCCTCGAGCTGCTGCGCGAGACCTCCGGGTCCGCCGGCGAGGACCCGCTGCACGGCGTGCCGCTCCTGCTCGTGGCGCCGCCGCTCCACGGTGCGGAAGCGGCGCTGCTGCTGTGGCTCGGCGAGGGGCGACTGTTCGCGATGCTGAAGTGCCTGGACGGGGAGGCCACGGCGAGCGACATCGCCGGCCTGTTGCAGGGCCTGCCGGGCATAGCCGAGCTGCTCCCCGACCAAGTCCTCGATCCGGCCTGGTGGGAACGGGCCGGCGTGACCGCACCCGACCCCGACCTGCTCGCCGCCATCGCCCGCCGCCGCGCCGAGCACGTCAAGCTGGCGGTCGGGCGGACCGATGCGTCGTTCCTGCTCGGAGCCGCCGAGGCGACGCCTGCGGTCACCTTCGCCGACAGGCGACGGATCGAGTCGGGAGAGAACGGGGACGGGTGGATGGTCAACCCAGTGTCGCTCCTCCCCGAGGCCAGGGTCTGGTTCGCGCCGGCCCTGCACGAGCGCGTGCTGCTCCACCCGCTCGGCGCGGCCACCGCGGCCGACGTCCTGCGCAGCGGCACCAGCGCCCGCGGCTCGCGGCAGCCGCCCAAGGATCGGCCGCGGCGCCAGCCGCCGCCATTCGTCTTCCCGTCGCAGGCCGATCTCGAGGGGGAGCTGGTGGCCGCCGACGCCGCGGGCGAGCCCGGTCGCGAGTGGGTACTCCACGCGCAGGTCGCGCACGGCAGCCTCGACCGCCTCGTGGGGCGTCCGCTCCTCGTCGGGCACTACGACGCCGATGGCATCTGGGGAGCCGAGGCGTTCCTGGACCGCTGCGTCGAAGGTCGGCTCGGTCATCGTCACCGGCTCGGCAACTACCCGGGCCCCGCGGGCACGGCAACCTATGTGCCGGCGCCCGGATGCCACCCTGAGGGCGCCTTGGTCGTCGGCCTCGGCGACGTCGGGGACCTCACGGCGGGTCGCCTCAGCCAGGGCGTCGAGCGGGCCGTCATCGAGCGGGCCCTGCACGCCATCGACGCGCGCACCGACCGGTTCGAGGAGGGGGTCGAGGCGCAGTGCTTGCCGCTCGCCTCCCTGCTCATCGGCACCCGCGGCGGCCTGCTCACGCTCCGGCAGTCGATGGTCGCCGTCCTGCGAGGCGTGCTCCGCGCCCGCCGGGCACTAGCCCGGGCCGGGCTCGATCGCTTCGTGACGCTCGACGACGTGGCCTTCGTCGAGCTGTGGTCGGACATCGCCATCGCCGCGGGGCACGCGCTGCAGGAGGTCGACGACGACGCGGGGCTCGGCCGCGAGCCCGGGGAGCACGTCCTCCCCGCGCCCACGCTCAAGGTCATGGAGGGCGCGCGCGGCAACAGCCCGTCCTTCGCCGGGGAGTGGTCCTGGTGGCGTCGGATCATCATCAGCGAGGAGCCCGACGGCGGAGCGCGCGGCGGCCTCCAGTTCGTCACCCTGGGAGAGCGCTCGCGGGCCGAGGAGCGCATGGTGTTCACCCAGCGACCGCTGGTCGATGAGCTGATCGCGCGCGCACCCAAGGACTGGGCAGCGATTGCCGACGGCGGCCTGGTCAACGCTCTGTTCGAGCTGCTGCTGCCCGTGCCGCTCAAGGAGACGGTGTACGAGGGTCGTGATCTGGTCCTGGTGGTGGACCGGCGGTCGGGGCGCTACCCCTGGGAGCTACTGGCGCGCCGCAGCGCCGCGGGCATCGAGCCGCTCGTCTCGCGCGTCAGGCTGGTGCGCCAGTTCCGCACCGACGCGTTCCGCGAGGTCGTCGCGCCGGCCCGCAGCGACCACGCGCTGGTGATTGGCGAGCCGGACCTCGGCGACGCTGCCGCCACCGGTTTTCCTCCTCTCGAGGGCGCGAGGCTCGAGGCCGAGGCGGTCGTGGAGGAGCTTAAGAGGCGGAGCTACTCCGTCGAGTCGTCGGTGGGGGAGGGCGGCCATCAGATCATCCAGAAGCTGTTCCTGCGCGACTACCGCGTGCTGCACGTGGCGGCGCACGGCGACTACCACGCCGACCGGCCGGAGGCGAGCGGCGTCATCATCGGCCGCAACGCCGACGGCAGCCTGTCGGTGCTCTCCGCAGACCTCTTCCGCCAGCTCCGCGCCATCCCCGAGCTGGTGTTCCTCAACTGCTGCCACCTCGGGCGCCTCGACCAGCCGGGAGCCGCCGCTCAAGGCCTTCAGAGCGACGCCGACCGCACCCGCCTCGCCGCCAGCGTGGCGGAGGCGGTCATGGGGCTCGGCGTGCGCTGCCTGGTGGTGGCCGGGTGGGCGGTCAACGATCGGGCCGCCCATGCCTTCGCGCGCGAGTTCTACCGCCGGATGCTGCGCGGGGAGACGTTCGGCGACGCCGTCCACCAGGCGCGCTGCGCGGTCTGGAAAGACTACGCGCGCACCACCACGTGGGGCGCCTATCAATGCTATGGCGACCCTTCCTTCCGCCTGCGCTCACCCCGCGGTGCGAATGGCGGCCCGCGCAGCTTCGTCTCGGCGCTCGAGCTGGTCGGCGCCGTCACCGACGTGACCGCGGCAGCGAGCGCCACGGGGAGCTCGGCGTCGTATCGCCAGGAGCTGCAGCTGCGGCTGCGGGGCGTCGAGACCTTCCTCGCCAACCACGAGGACTGGCGTAGCGGCGAGCTGCTGCACGAGATGGCCGAGGCCTGGAAGGCGACCGGCGATTTCCAGCGCGCGGTTGGCCTGTACCGCGCGGCGCTCCTCGCCAGGGACGCCACGGCCCCGCTCAAGTCCGCCGAGCAGCTCTGCAACCTGCTCGACGGGCTGGATCGCAAGGGCATCGAGACCCCGGCCGGCGACACGCCGCTCGAGCTGGCGGCGCAGGCGGACGAAAGGCCGCGCGCGGTCGTCTGGCTGGAGTGGGTGGAGCGCGTGGCGCAGACTCCCGAGCGGGCCAGCCTCCGCGGTGGGATCCTCAAGCGCGCGGCGCAGCGGGCCACGCCCCGCGATCGGCCGGCGCTCCTCGCTGCCGCCGCCTCCGCCTACGAGCTGGCGGTCGAGCTCCGGCGCAAGCAGGACGGCACGGTCCACTACTACCCGGGCCTGAACGTCGCCGCGCTCCGCTGGGCCCGGGGCCTCTCCAGGGCCCGGGCCGCCAGGACCAAGCTCGTCGCCGACTATGTCGCGCCCAGTCGCCGGTCGGCGCGCCGCGAGGAGGCTGCCGAGGGGCGTACGTTGTGGAACGCGATCGCCCTCCCCGAGGCGGACCTGCTCGAGGCGCTCATCCTCGGCGAGCTGGACGCGGCGAAGGCGAAGGCCCTCGCTGGGCGATTCGAGCGCGTGTTGCGCAACCTCGGCACCCCCACCGAGCACCTCTCCGCGCGCCGCCAGGTCGAGTTCCTCGCCGCCCTCGCCGTCGGGCAGCGGGCTCGCGCCCGACAAGGGCTCGATACCATCTTTGCCGCCTTCCCCAAGGAGTGACCCATGCCCCACGTCACCTTCGTTCATGGCCTTTCCAACAAGCCCCCCCGGGAGGCCCTCTTGAAGGGCTGGCTCGGCGCCCTCAAAGGGCGCTTCGGCGGTGGTCTCGACCTCGCCGGCGCCGGGGTGACCAGCGAGATGGTGTACTGGGCCGATGTGATGTACGCCAAGCCCGCGGCGGCGGACGAGGAGGAGCAGGAGGGGGGCGACCGTGACGTCGCGGCGCTGCCGTCCAAGCCGCAGGGGGAGACCGCCGAGGAGCAGATGTTCGTCGACGCCCTCGACGAGCGACTCCAGAAGGCGCTCCTGCAGGTCACCGCCGAGACCGCAGCGGCCAACGTCACCGAGCCTGCCGACCGCGCCATCCCGCTCCCCGGCTTCGTCGAGCGCTTCCTCATGAAGCGTCTCGTCCGCGACGCCCACCATTACCTCTACGCCAGCGACTCCGAGCCGCGGCCCGGGGAGAAATTCAACGTACAGAAGGAGTTGCGCAAGCGCTTCGTAGAGGCCGTGGAGCGGGGCGCGAAGCAGCCGGGGCCGCACGTGGTGGTCTCCCACAGCATGGGGACGATGATCGCGTACGACTGCCTGAAGCACGTAGCCGGCTGCGGCAAGGTCGATGCGCTGGTTACCCTCGGCACCCCGCTCGGACTCTCCGAGGTGCAGGATGGGTTCGGGAAGGCCTGGAAGAAGGCGGCCGCCTTCCCGGCAGGCACGCTCGGGGTCGACCGCTGGGTCAACTTCTACGACCGCCTCGACGTCGTGTGTGCCGCGAGCCCCAAGCTGGCGACCGACTACCGGCACGAGGACAGGGGCGTGATCAGCGACGAACGGATCACCAATATGGGCCGCTGGCGCCACGCCGTCCGCGAGTACCTCGCCCGCGACGAGGTCAGGAAGCGGCTGAAGAAGTTGCTGGGGATCTGACGGGAGGCCACCCTTGGACACGCTCTTCCTGAGCTACAGCTTCGATCCCGAGGACGAGGAGACCCGCAAGCTCCTGGGGTATCTGGAGACCCTCCTGCGGGCCCACGGCTGGCAGTACGTCAACGGCGCCGCGGTCGGCGGTGTGCCCCTGAACGCGGAGATCCAGGCGAGGATCGCTGCGGCCGACGGCCTGCTCTCGATTCTCGCGCCGCGTGGTGCCCCGGACGCGAACGGCAAGTTCCGCACCTCACAGTACGTGCGCGACGAGCTGCAGCACGCCCGCGCCCTGCAGAAGCCCTGCATCGCGCTCCAGTTTCCCAACTTGGCTCTTGAGGCCGGGCTTGGAGACGAGCGCGAGCGGATCGACTTCGATCCCGCCTCGCCCACGCCGGCTCTCCTCAAGCTGGTCGCTTCTCTGGGGCTGTGGAAGGAGAGACTGGGCAGGAACGTGAAGGTACGCCTCGAGCCGCAGGACCTTGCCCGTCGGCTGATCGCCGCCAACGGCGGGGCGAGGTGCGAGGCGCGCGTCTGCACCGAAAGCGGAGCGGTCACCGACTGGCGTCAGGTGAGGGTGTCACGTCAAGTGGGCGGCGCGTTCGTCACTCTGCGCGCACCTGACAACTCACTCATCCAGCTACGCGCCTTCGTGGACGGCGAGACGTGGATGTCGGTGGAGGCCCAGCAATGGGTTCAAGTACCGCTGGAGAGAGAGCCATGAACACGACCGAATAT
>DATKBQ010000236.1:0-7621 GCA_035546375.1 Planctomycetota bacterium
GGCCCTACAGGCAGTCGGGCTCGACCGCTCGGGCTTCTCGATCGAGATGCGCGCCGACGGCCTCGACGTGCGCGTCATCGACCTCAACGGCCGCCTCGGCGAGGACGACGGCTTCGGGCAGATGTTCCGCGCCGCCACCGGGCGCCAGCCGATGCTGCACGCGATCGAGCTCGCCGCCGGCCTGGAGGTCGGCCCCGACGCCGCCCACGGCCCGCGCTGCGCCCTGGCCTACCGCAGCTCGTTCGTCGAGGGGGTCGTCGCACGCGTGCCTTGCCCCGAGGAGGTCGCCGCGGTGGAATCTAGCGGCGTCGAGGTCGGCATCTCGACCTGGGTGGGCTCGAGGATGCACGCCCCCCCGCACCCCGAAACGTTCCCGCACATGGCCTTCGCCCTGGCGACGCACCCGAGCTCGAGCCGCGCCGCGTACGAGCGCGCGCGCGAGGCCGTGCTGCGACTGCCCTTCGAGGTCCAGCCCGACGGCGGTGGAGCGTGAAGCGCTCGCTCGCCCTCGCCGCTGCGCTGGCCGCGCTCCTCGGCGGATGCCGTGGCGAGCCGAAGCGCGTGGAGCTGTCGGACCGAGCCGTCGTGCTCGAGCTGCCCTTCGTGCGCCAGGACGAGCTGTACGAGTGCGGCCTCGCCTCGATCAGCGCGCTCTGCCAGTACTGGGGCGTCGCGATCCCCGATCAGGACCGCGCCGAGCTGGCCGCGATGGCCGTCGAGCGCGAGGGGCTCTCCGGGGCCGAGCTGCGCGCCGCGCTCGAGCGCCTGGGCCTCGAGGTCTTCCTCTTCGAAGGCGCCCTCGACCACTCCACGACCGGGCTCTACGCCCACGTCGACAAGGGCCGGCCCCCGATCGTGATGCTCGCCCGGGGGAGCCGGGAGCACCACTACTGCCTGTTCCTCGGCTACGACGAGGCCCGGGGCAACGTGCTGCTCCTCGACCCCGTGCGCGGCAGCGTGATGCTGCCGGCGCCCGCCTTCGAGCGCGACTGGGTGCAGGCGCGGCGCTTCACGCTGCTCGCCCTGCCCCCGAATCCCGGGAATAGGACGTCCCAGGACCGAAAGCCCCCCAGGAGATCCCTGCAATGAACGAGTACCTTCTAGCGCGGCTGATCGCGCTTTCCCTGGCGGCTGGCGCCACCGGCGCGGCCATCACCCCCGGCCCGATCCAGCGCTGCGGCGAGGGTCTGGCGCCCGTCGAGCGGACGGCGCTGACGGCCGCCGAGGATCCTTCCCTCGGGGCACTGCGCGCCGGCCTGACGGTCGCGTCGCCGTCCCTCGACGGCGACGAGCGCGCCGAGCTGACCCGCGCCCAGCTCGCAGCGGCCCACTTGGCGTCGCTCCGCGGCGGGATCACCAACCGCGAGCTCACGATCATCCTGATCGTGGTCGGCGCGGTCATCGTCATAGCCCTGATCGCCTGACCCGCCGAGCGAGCGGAACGAACGACCTCGGGCGCCGGCGCAGAGCCGCGCCCGGGGCCGTCGTTCGTTGCCGTTCGTTTGCGGCGGTTTCGGCGGCCCGGTGCTGACGCTCGACGCGACCGTCTCGGGGCGGTGGCGATCGACCCGTCGATGGGCGGCACGACTCGCTGGTTCCAGTTCTGGTTCCGCGACCCGCAGCATCCCGACGGGACCGGCATCGGCCTGTCGAACGAGCTGCGCGTGGGCTTCTGCGCCAATTGACGGCGGTTCAATCGCTCGAGCCGCGCAGGCGGTAGATGCGGATCAGCGGGCCGAGGTTCCGCGAGCGCAGGTTGCGCCAGAAGGCGTGGGGGGCGTCCTGGTAGTCCCACCACAGGAGGTCGCGCACGCCGGGTGCACGGCCGGTGAACTCCGCAACGAGGGCTCCCATCCCGTGGACGGCGTCGATCACGGGCCGGTCGGGCGAGTAGTCGCGGTAGCGCGTGGACATCTCGATGACCGCGAATCCGGGTCCGAAGCCCTCGACGAAATCCTTCGCGAGCACACCCGGATCGCCGCCATCCTGGACGCGCTCCCGGCTCAGCCAAGACGTCGTGATCGAGTACGGGCGGGTGACCGAAGGCGCGGCGGGGAACAGGTGCTGGAAGGCGATCCAGGCCGAGTACCGCCCGGAGATGTGACGCAGGTGCTCCGCCAGCGACGCGGGGTCGTAGTCGAGCGGCAAGGTCATCCCGGTCAGGGTCAGGAGGCGATCCCGTTCCGGGACCAAGTGCGATTCGATCCAGGCCGCGGCCTGCTCGACCGTGTCGGGCCTCGCCTGCAGGCGCATGCGATGGAAGGCGCACCAGCTCGGCAAACCCACTGCGAGCAGCGTGATCGCCGCCGTGGCGGCAGCTGCGGCGGGCGCCGTCATCCGCGCCCGCGCGAAGCGCGCGAGGCTCAGGGGCGCGATGCTCGCGAGCAAGGCGACATACGGGAAGAGGGGCAGGAGGAAGCGGCCGAAGATCTCGCCGTAGGAGCCGAGCACCAGGAGGTGCGGCACCGCGTAGACGCGCACGATGGCGAGGTCTCGGCGGCGTCCGCTCTCGAGGTCGCGCCACAGGCGCGAGCCGCGCGCGGCGAGCACCAGGAGCGAGGCGAGCATCGAGACGACGAGGAAGGGCTCGTTCCACCAGAGGAACTCCGCCAGCCGCGTGAAGCCGGTTCCGTTGAACTCGACGACCGGGAGCCGCTGCGCTCCGACCTTGACGTAGCCCTCCTGGATGCCGACGCCGGTGTAGTCCTGCCGGTCCATCTCCGGAGTCTCCGAGGCGTAGCCCCAAGCCTGGCGGCCACGGCGCAGGTCGTCCTGCGGCTCGACGAAGAAGGGGTGGAACCAGAGCACCGCCGCGAGGATCGGCAGGGCTGCCAGGAGCGGCCCGCGCCAGCCGGCTCGGCCCGCCGGGCGCTCGCGCAGGAGGTGGCTCAGCGCCAGAGCGGGCAGCACGAAGATGCCGTTCTGCAGGCAGCCCAACGCCAGGGCGGCGCTCACGCCGGCCAGCGCGTAGGCGCCGAGTGTCGGACGCTTGCGCAGGTGGAGCGCGGCGACGATCGCCAGCAGGGCGAAGCTGGCCTCGGGCACGTGCAATCGAGCCTGGGTGGAGAACTGCGTGAAGAGGAAGCTGCTCGCGATCCAACCGACGGGCAAGAGCGCCTCCCAGGGCCCGAAGAAACGTCGCGCGAGCAGCCACGTGCCCGGGATGGCCAGGATCGACGTCAGCGCCACCAGGATGCGCATGCGCCGGATCGGCGTCTTCGAGACCTCGAGCCTCTCCTCGAGGGGAGCGGCTCGCGAGGCCTCGGCGAGCGGCCGCGGGTCCGAGGTGACCGTAGCGAGCACCGTCGGCATGAGCGACGGGTACCAGTAGAAGCCGAGCGGCGCGGCCTTCGGGTCGACGCCCTCCCAGAGGAACTCGGTCATGTCGACCGCGTACTTGTCCGGCTCGGGCAAGTGCGGCAGGAGCGAGCCGACACCCGCCAGCCGACCGGCGAACAGGCCGGCCGTCAGCAGGGCGAGCAGCGAGACGAGACGACTCTGCGACGACACGCGGCCTGGCGGGGCGGAGGCTAGGACACCGCTCCGGAGCGGAATGATAGACCGGATTCGGCCCCTGGGCGCCGACTTCGAATGGCGGATAGGATCGCGAATCTGAGCCCCGCCCGCACCGAACCGACACCCGCTGAACCTGGCCTGCGCAAGAAGCGCGCGCTGGGAACCGGTCTAGCGGCATCCGCCGCCACGCTGCTCCTGGTGCTGCTCGCCATCGAGGCCTATCTGCGCTGGAAGGGCTACGAGCCGCTCGCTGCGGGACGGCGAACCTCCTATCACGGCCTCTTCGTGCGCGCCTCCGAGGACGCGCGCATGCGCTACGAGCTGACTCCCGGAGCGCGCGGCAGGGGCTGGGATTGCGACATCGAGATCAACGCCGCCGGCTTCCGCGACCGCGACTACTCCGAAAGCAAGCCTCCGGGGACGCGGCGCATCGTCGCGCTCGGCGACTCGATCACCTTCGGCAACTTCCTGGAAGCCGGCGAGACCTGGCCCAAGCGACTGGAAGAAACCCTGCAAGCCGATGGCCGGCCGATCGAGGTGCTGAACCTGGGCGTGACCGGCTACGACACGCTGCAGATGGTCGCGTTCCTGGAGCGCACCGGGCTCGCCTTCGACCCCGACTTGGTCGTGATCGGCTTCTGCCTGAACGACAACGGCACGGCCTCGGTCGAGCTGAGCTACATCGAGCGCCTGCAGCGCTACGGGTCGTGGATCTACCGCTCCCGCATCGCCCAGTGGCTGCGCGTCGAACGCGACAAGCAGCTCCTGCGGCGCGGCTACCACGACTTCAACCGGGAGGACCGCTTCCTAGAACGCAACCGCGGCGAGATCGACGACATCTCGCACGATGCCGCGCTATTGGCGCGCATGGGAGCGATCGAGGCGAGCATCCGCCGCATCGGCGAGCCCTTGCCGAGCTATGTCCCGATCAACTGGTACGCCTCCAGGGCCCATATGGGGAAGTTCCGCTTCGCGTTCCGCTCGCTTGCGGAGCTCTCCGAGCGGCACCGCGTGCCCGTGCTCATCGTGATCCTGACCTACCTCCGCGAAGCCCCCTTCGAGGAGGCCCACGACCTGGTTTACGCCCTGATCGCCGACGAGTCGCGCGCCTTCGGCTTCGATGTGCTCGACCTCGCCCCGGCCGTGCGTGCCGCGGGTCCCGAGAGCCTGATGGTCGACCCCGAGGACGACACGCACTACAACGCGAAGGGCCACGAGCTGATCGCGCGCGCGATCGCGGCCCACCTCGTCACCTCCGGCTTCACGCGCGAGTGAGACCGTGGTGCACGGCCCTGCGCATGGCGAGCCCTACCGATTTTCTCCCGCGCGGCGGCTTTCCTCGCGGTAGGCCTCGCGGAAGGGCAGGCCGGCGCGGGCGCGCTCGAGGGCGCGCTCGGTCGCGCGCAGCGCGGGATCGGCGCACGAGGCGCGCAGGCGGTCCTCGTCGAGCTCCAGGGTGTCGACGAGATGCGCGAGCAGGGGCAGGAGTGCTTGCAGGCGGTCGTGGGCGCGGAAGAGCGGCGGCTTGAGGAGCTGGAAGTCGCGGTGGTAGCCCGAGGGAAGGTCGCGCAGGACGTCCAGGAGCGCCGCGCGGTCGGCGACGACTTGGCGGCAATGGGCGCGGGCGAGCTCGAGCAGGTCGGGGTTGCGCTTCTGCGGCATCAGCGACGAGCCGGTGGTCAGCTCGACGGGCAGGCACACGTAGCCGAACTCGGCGCTCGAGTAGAGCCACAGGTCCTGGGACAGCTTGCCCGCGTCGAGGGCGATCGCCTCGAGCGCGGTCAGATAAGCGAGCTCCGCGCGGCCGCGGCCGTGCTGCACGGCGGTGACCGGCTCCTCCGGGCGCTCGAAGCCGAGCGACTCGGCGACGAACGCGCGAGCCAGCGCCAGCGGCACGCCGTAGCCGGCGCCGCTGCCGAGCGGGCATTCGCGCAGTCGCAGCGCGGCGTGGTCGAGCTCGGCGGCGTCCAGCTCGAGCGCTCGCGCGTGGGCTCGGGCCCAGTCGCCGACCGTCGAGGGCATCGCGCGGCGCAGGTGGGTGTAGCCGACCAGCGGCAGGTCGCCCGAGCGACGCGCGAGACGGACGCAAGCGTCGGCGAGGTTCGACAGCGCCCCGCGGGTCGCATCGAGCGCCTCGCGCAGCCACAACCGGATGTCGAGCGCGATCTGCTCGTTGCGGCTGCGCGCGGTGTGCAGACGCTTGCCCGCGTCGCCGGCGATCTCCACCAGCCGGCGCTCGACGGCGGAGTGCACGTCCTCGTCGCCGGGCTCCACGGTCCACTCGCCGCGGCGGAAAGCTTCGAGCAGGCGCTCGAGGCCCTCGCGGATCGCCCGCTGGTCCTCGGCCGAGATCCAGCCCGCCCGCGCCAGCCCCTCGGCGTGCGCGAGCGAGCCGCGGATGTCGTGCTCGACCAGCCGCCGGTCCTGCAGCCAGTCGTCGCCCACGGTAAAGGCGAGCATCGCGGCGTCGATCGGATCGCCTCGGTCCCACACCGGCGGGTGGAAGGGCTGCGCGCTCACCGCTTCGCCTCCTCCGGCACGTGCGCGAGGGCCTCGAGGGCGGCCGGCACGAAGTCGCGGTAGAACGCGGCGCCCGCGGCGAGCTCCGACTCGAGCACGAACTCGTCGGGCACGTGCGAGCGCTCGGTACGGCCCGGGCCGCACTTGATCGCGGGCACGCCGGAGAGCAACGCCATGTCCGACAGCGTCGACGATCCGATCGCCGCCGCCTTGCCGGCGCAAGCGAGCGCGGCGCGCACGAGCGGATGATCGGCCAGCGTTTCGACCGGCTGCAGGCGCTCGGAGCGCACGCTGACCACCGCCTCGGGGAGCCGCCCGGCGAGCAGCGCCGCGACCTCGCCCGCGCGGTGCGGGGGCGCGATGCGCGCGTCGAACAGCGCCTCGGCGCGGTCCGGCACGACGTTGTGGCGCTCGCCGGCGCGCAAGAGCGTCGGGACGACCGTGCTCTTGCCGAGCAGCGGGTGGTCGCCAGGGAGCTCCAGCCAGGCCGGCAGCCGTGCGAGCTCGCGCGCCGCCGCCAGCAGCGCGTTGGCGTGCTCGACGCGGCTCACGTGCGCCGCGTGGCACGAGAACCCGCACCAGCGCGCCTCGATCACCGCCAAGCCGCCTTGCGCGCGCACGACCTCGAGCCCGGTCGGCTCGCCGACCACGGCCCCATCCGGCTTTCCGGTGCGCTCGAGCACCGCCGCCATCCCGGAGTTCGTCGTCTCCTCGCACGCGTTCAGCGCGAGCCAGATCTCGCCCTTCGGGCCGCGCCAGGGCGCCTTCGCGATCTCGAGCACCGTCCAGAGCATCGCCGCCGCGCTCGCCTTCGCGTCGTTCGCGCCGCGCCCCACGAGGCGCCCGTCCTCCCACCGCGCCGCGTAAGGATCGCGCGTCCAGCCCTCGCCGGGCGGCACCGTGTCCAGGTGCGAGGCGAGCATCAGTCGCGGCCCGCGCCCCATCTCGAGCCGCGCAAGCACGCCGCCGCCCGCGATCTCCGCATCGATTCCCGCGTTCGCCAGATGCGCCAGGCACGCGGCGGCCGCGCCGGCCTCCGAGCCCGATACGCTCGGGATCGCGACCAGCTGGCTCAGGAGCTCGCCCAGCGGCGAGGTCACGGCGCGACCCTCTCCACCGTGGACGTCCCGGCGGAAGGCTCGGACACCGGCGCGCACTCGGGCTCGAGCGTCACGAGCGTCCCGGCGCCGTGGTTGGTGTACAGCTCGCGCAGGAGTGCATCCGGATCGGCGCCGCTGACCACGTGCACCCGGCCGACGCCCCCTTGCAGCGCGCTGCGGATCGCCGCCGCCTTGACGCGCATCCCCGCGCGCAGGGCGCCGCTCGCCTCCAGCTCGCCGAGCGCGGCGAGCGAAACCGCCGAGAGCAGCGACGAGGGATCCGCCGGGTTCGCCAGCACGCCCGGCGCGCCGGTGACCAGCACGAGCTTTGCCGCCTTCAGGGCCACCGCCAGCGCCGCCGCCGCGAAGTCCGCGTTCACGTTCAGGACGTTCCCCTGGCCGTCGGTCGCCGGTGGGGAGACGACTGGGACCCAGCCCTGCCCGAGCAGCGCCTCGAGCGGCGCGGGATCGACCGAGCGCAGGTC
>DATKBQ010000237.1:0-5195 GCA_035546375.1 Planctomycetota bacterium
CGGGCGCGGGTCCGCTCGTCGCGCCTCTGCTCGCCGGCGACGCGGCGGGCGATGCGCGCGAGCCAGGCGCGAGGCGAGTCAACCGCCCGCGGGGGCCGCGCGAGCACGCGCGCCCAGGTCTCCTGCGCCACGTCGTCCGCCAGCGACGGATCCCTCACCAGGGCGCGGGCGAGGCTCCGCAACCAGCCCTCCTGGGCGAGCAAGCGCTCGAGCGTGATGGCTTCCGATTGCGACATCTCGCCTACCGAGTGGGGGGCGGGGAGGAAACCGTCGCAGGAATCCCCGGGATCTCGAACCGCACTCGGATTGGGTGCCACCGAGGATAGTCGGTCCAAGCGCCAGGGCCCGTGAGCCGGTCCCCTGCCGAGACGTTCCGGAGGGCCTTGCGCGAGGCCTAGGGGTCCGGGAGGCGCTGGGTTGCTAACGAAGGCGTGCGCTCGCCGTCAGGGGGAGCCGGACCATGCGCCCGGGACACTGTCTGCCGCTGCTCGTCCTGGCCTGCACGGCTCGACCTGGGCAGTCACCGTTCGTCCCCGCGTCCGGGTCGCCCCTCGCGCTCGAGTCCGGCGGCAGCAACGTCGCGCTCGGGGACCTGAACGGGGACGGTCACCTCGACCTCGCGGTCGGCGCAGGGAGGGCGTGCGCCATCACGGTCCTGTGGGGCGACGGTACCGGCGGCTTCGCATCCGCGCCGAACGCGTCGATCGCGCTCGGGGCCCCCCCGGGCGAGATGGTCCTCGCGGACTTCGACCGCGACGGGAAGCTCGATCTCGGGATCGCGAGCCACGACAGCTACGCCGTCGCGGTGCTGCTCGGCGACGGACGGGGCGGCTTCGCCCCCGCTCCGGGATCGCCGTTCGCCGCCGCGAGCGGAGGCAAGCCGCACAATCACGGGCTGGCGGTCGGCGATGCGAACGAGGACGGGCACCTCGACCTCGTGACAATCCAGAGCGACGACGGAACCGTTGCGGTGTTGCTCGGCAACGGCCGCGGGGGATTCTCGCCGGCGCCCGCGCCGCCCTTCACCGTGGGTCCCTCGCCGTATCCGCCGGCGCTCGGCGACCTCGACGGCGACGGCCACCTCGACATCGCGGTGCCCGAGACTGGAATGGGCCGCTACTGGCGCGAGCACCGGAGCTTGGCGCGAACCATCACGCTGCTCCTCGGCGATGGCAGCGGCGGCTTCCGCCCGGCGCCCGGCTCTCCACTCACCGTTACCGCGGGCCCGTACTATGTCGCCCTCGGCGATCTCGACGGCGATGGAGCGCTCGACCTGGTGGCGACCCACGACGACGCCGAGCTGGTGACGATCCTCCTCAACGATGGCAAGGGCCGGTTCCGCCCCGCGCCGCAATCGCCGCTCGAGATCGGGCGTCGAGCATGGGAGGTGGTCATCATCGACGCAAACGCGGACGGCAAGAGCGACCTCGTCCTCGGCACCGGCGACAGCGTCACGGTGCTCCTGGGCGACGGGTCCGGCGGATTCTCACCGGCTCCGGGGTCCCCGTTGGTCGTTGGACGCGGGGCGTGGCGGCTCGCCGTCGGCGACCTCGATCATGACGGCAAGCTCGACGTCGTGACGTCGAACGTGGAGTCGAGCAGCATCTCGGTGTTGCTCGGCCGCTGAAGCTCGGTTCCGGCGCGACGCCACGCCGCGCCGAGGCGCTCACGCTGCCCGGTGGCCGTCGCCGTCGGCAAGGCTCCGGAGAACGCGGCGGGGAGCGCGGGCCGGAAGGCGCCGTCATCACCTGCTCGGCCGCCGGGTCGAGAGCCGAGCGGACCCCGAGCGGGGCCGGCACGACGGCGAGCTACGCCAGCCGACCGCGCGACGCTATCCTGCTCCGCTCGCCTGCCGGCGGGACCCCATGGGCATCTTCAAGGCTTACGACATCCGCGGCCTCTACCCCAAGGAGCTGGACGAGGCGATGGCGCGGCGCATCGGCTACGCCTTCGCCAAGCTGCTCGACGCCAAGCGCCTGGTGGTCGGGCGCGACATGCGCAAGCACTCCCCCGACCTCGCCAAGGCCGTGATCGAAGGCATGCGCGACGCGCGCGCGGGCGTGATCGACATCGGCCTCGCCTCGACGCCGATGGCCTACTTCGCGATCGGCTCCTCGGACTGCGACGGCGGCCTCAACGTGACCGCGAGCCACAACCCGGGCCAGTACAACGGCATGAAGCTGTGCGGGCGCGGCGCGCGGCCGATCTCGGAGAAGACCGGCATCCGCGAGGTCGAGCGCCGGGTGAAGGAGCCCTACCCCAAGCCGCCGTCGCGGCGCGGGTCGCTCGAGCCGCGCGACGTGCTCGGGGCCTACGCCGACCACGTCGCCGGCTTCGCGAAGATCGAGCGGCCGATGAAGATCGCGATCGACGCGGCCAACGGCATGGCGGGCTACACGCTCCCGCCGGTCCTCGAGCGGCTCGAGAACGTCAGCGCGAACACGCTCTTCATGGAGCTGGACGGCAGCTTCCCGAACCACGAGGCGAACCCGCTCAAGGAGGAGAACCTCGACCCGGTGCGCGAGCGCGTGCGCGCCACCGGCGCCGACCTCGGCGTGGGCTTCGACGGCGACGCCGACCGCTGCTGCTTCGTCGACGAGACCGGCCGCACCGTCAGCGCCGACCTGATGACGGCCCTGATCGCGCGCGAGCTCCTGGCCGAGCGGCCCGGCTCGCCGATCGTCTACGACCTGCGCTCGTCGTGGGTGGTGCGCGAGGAGATCGAGCGCGCCGGCGGCGTCGCGATCCGCGACCGCGTGGGGCACTCGTTCATGAAGGCTACCATGCGGGAGCGGGATGCCATCTTCGGCGGGGAGCTCTCCGGCCACTTCTACTTCGCCGACAACTTCACGAGCGACTCCGGCGAGATCGCGATGGTCGAGGCCTTGTCCTTGCTCTCGCAGGCGAGCGAGCCCTTCAGCCAGCGCGTCGCGGCGCTGCGGCGCTACCACTCGACCGGCGAGATCAACTTCCACGTCGAGGACAAAGAGGCCGCGATCGCGAAGGCGAAGCGCGTCTTCGCCGACGGCGAGCAGGACGAGCTGGACGGGATCACCGTCGCCTACGGCGAGCTTTCCGACCCCGAGTGGTGGTGGTTCAACGTGCGGCCCTCGAACACCGAGCCGCTCCTGCGCTTGAACCTCGAGGCGAAGACCGAGAAGACGCGCGACCAGCGCCGCGATCAGATCGTCGCGCTGCTGGGCGAGCCCGAGGCATGAGCCTCCTCCTCCGCCCGCCGCGCGCGCTCCTCGCGATTCTCCTGGCCGCGCTCGCCGCGGGCTGCGGCCGCGACGCCTCCGCGCCGGGCCGCGGCGCCGCGGGGGCCACGGAAGCACCGCCGCCCGCGGGCACCGCCGTGGTCTCCGGCACGACCATCGATGCCGCGACCGGCGAGCCTCTCGCCGGCGTCGAGGTGACCGGCCCGGGCGAAGTCAGCGCGGTGTCCGACGCGCGCGGGCGGTTCCGGCTGGAGGGGCTGCCGGTGGGAGCGTCGGGCGAGGTGGTCGCGCGGACCCACGACGGGCGGACGGGGAGCCTGACCCTCAGGCCGCTCGCCAACGCGCGGCTCGAGGTGGTTCTCCACCTGCGCTGAAGCCGGCCCGCTTCGCTGGACACGGCGGAGGCAAGCTGCGAGCATTCAAGGGCTTAGGACGGCTCCGGGGGCTGGGCGCAGGGTCCTGTCCGGAATCGGGCCGCCGGGCCTCCCTGGCCGACTCCCGGCCCTGCGAGCCGTGCCAACCGGGCCCGTCGCCAGCCTCGTCGCCAGCTCCCCCGCCAACCTCGTCGATAGGGTCCAGCTACCGCGCCATGCTCCAACTCCTCCTAACGCTCGGCCTGCTCGCCCCCGCTCCCCCCCAGGACGCAACCCCGGCCTGGCCCGAGCTCCTCGAGCGCGACCGCACCCTCGGCTTCACCCCCCTGACCCGCGACAAGGCGCTCTCGGACCTCGCGCTCGGCGAGCTGACGCCGCAGCGGCGCGCCTCGGCCCTGATGGCGCTGGGCTGCGCGCGCGCGGGCGGCGAGCGCTCGCGGCTGGAGTCCTGGGCCCAGGAGGGCTCCGCGATCGAGCGCCAGGCGGCGATCCTGGGCCTGGGCGAGATGACCCTGGCCGATGCGCGGCCGCTGGTCGAGCTCGCCGAGGACCCAGAGCCCGAGATCGCGCGCTGCGCGCTGCTCGCGCTCGTGCGCGGCGGCTCGGCGGCGGGGGTTCACCACGTGCGGCGGCTCGCGGCGGCGGAGGGCGAGCTGTCCGAGGCGGCGGCCGACGCGCTGGTCTTCGCGCTCGATCCGGCCCAGAGCCGCGAGACGCCGGAGGCGCGGACGCTGCTCGAGCTGCGCTTCGAAGCGGCGAAGCGCTACGGGCTGATCGAGGGGCAGGCTTGGCCGGTGCTCGTGTGCGAGCGGCTGTGCGCGGACGAGGAGTTCCTCGACCGGGTGATCTACATCGCGGCGGCGAGCCTGCGCGACGGCGCGGTGCGCGACCATTTCCTCGAGCTGTGCCTGCGCGGACCTACGCCCGAGGCGTTGCGCGGCGCGGTGGTGGCGATGCCGACCGAGCTGTCGCGCTTGGTGGCCTCCGGCCTGTGGCAGCCCGCCGACGACGGCCTCTGGCGCGCGCTGCTCGAGGAGATCGACGCCTCGCGGCTGGAGGGCCTCGCCGATCCGATCCTGGAGCAGGCGAGCGCCTTCCCCGAGCTGCGGGCCTGGGCGCTCTTGTTGCGCGTGCGCGGCGGCGTGCGGGAAGAGCTGGAGCAGCTCACCCTGGAGCGCAGCGCCACCGGCGCCGGGGACCGCGCGCGCATCGCCGAGGCCCTCGGCGAGTCCGCCGATCCCGATCTCGCGACGTCGCTCGCGCCGATGCTCGAGGATCCCGACCCGCTGGTGCGCGCCGCGACGCTCGTCGCCCTCGCGCGCTTGGGAGAGCCGCAGTCGGTGGCCCGGCTCGCGAGCCGCATGGCGGACGCCGGGGATCCCGATCGCGATCACCTGGTCGAGGCGCTCCGGCGCGCCGCGCGCAGCGCCCACGTGTCGTCGCTGCTCGCGACGTTGTTCCCCGAGCTCGAGGGCGACGCGCGGCTCGGAGCGGCCATCGCCCTGGCGCGCTCGGGCCATGCGGGCGCGCGCGACGAGGTGCGGGCGGCGCTCCGCGAGCGCCCGCCGGCGGGTGAGCTGGGCGAGGCCCTGGTCCAAGCGCT
>DATKBQ010000238.1:0-7926 GCA_035546375.1 Planctomycetota bacterium
CGCGCATCCAGCTCCAGCGGCGCCGCGCGCACGTCGGAGAGATCGCCCCGCGCGAGCGCGCGCAGGTCTCCGGCGATCCCCCAGTGGCCGGTCATCTCGAGCGTCGCCTGGTCCGGCGAGTCGAGCCGCAGCCACTCGATCTCGAGCGCCTGGCCCAGGGACAGCCGCCCGGTCAGCGCGCCCGGGCCGAGGTGCCCGGCCGCCGGCCCGGTGCTGAGGGCGAGCGAGCTGGCGTCGAAGCTGAGGTCGCCGCGCAGGGCGCTCCAGGTGCCCTGGACTTGGAGGAAGGCGCGCAGGTCGCCGAGCATCTCCGGCTCGAAGTCGAGGAGCTGCCAGGGCAGCTCCTCGAGCCGCGGCACCGACACCTCGGCGAGCAGGTCGACGTCGCCCGCGCCGAGGAGCTCGGGCCCGAAGGGATCGAACGGCATCGCGCCCTCGATCCAGATCAGGAGCCCCTCCTCGCCCACGAGCGAGAGCTGCTCGATCGCGAGGAAGCCCTGCTCGAGCCGGCCCCGGGCGGTCAGACCCAGGTCCGGCTCGCCGCTCGCCAAGCGCACGCGATCGAGCTCGAATTGGCTCGCGATCGCGAGCCGGCCGCGCTCGCGCGCCAGGGCGAGCTGGCCTCGGGCGCCCTCCAAGAGGAAGCCTTCCGGAAGCCCCGGCACGGCGGCGAGCAGCGGCATCGGGTCGAGCTCGAGGGCTTCCACGCGCGCCAGGAAGTCCTGGGCGGTGCCCTGGAAGCTGGCGCTGAGCCGGCCGGCGGTCCCCTCCACCTCCGCGCCCTCGAAGTCGAGCGAGCGCGCCTCGGTGTCGAGGGCGATCTCGACCGGGCTCGCCAGCGCCAGCTCCAGGCCGTCGCGCTCCGCGCGCAGCCGCTCCAGCTCGACGCGCATCGCCCCGCTCCAGCCTCGGTGGTGCAGCGTCCCCGCGAGCTCGATCGCGCCGCGCTCCAAGCCGGCGCGCAGCTCGTCGATGCGCAAGGCTTCGCCGCGCTGGCTGCCGCGCACGTAGAGCGAGTCGAGGACGCGCGTCTCGAGCGCGGCGAGGCGCACCTGCGAGCTCCGCACCTCGAAGGATCCCTCGGGCTCCGCCAGCGTGCCCTCGAGCTGGGCCTCGACGTGGGCCGCGCCGGAGAGGAAGAAGCGCGGCAGCACGCGCTCGAGCGCCGGCACGTCGGCCGAGAGCACGACCGAGTCGAAGCGCCGCTCGGCGAGGGTGTAGCGGCCCGAGAGCGAGAGCTGCGCGAGCTCGCCCTGCGCCTCGAGCGCCCGCACCTGGACCCCTTCGCGCGTCGCGACCGCGCGCAGCCTCAGGTCGCCGAGCGGGAGCCCGGCGGCGACCACCTCCCGGCCCGTGAACTCCACCTCGCCCTGGAGCCTGCGCACCGGCCCGCTCACGTGCAACGTGCCGCGCAGGCTGCCCGACCAGGGTTCCGTTGCGAGGATCGGCCCCAAGGGCGAGAGGTCGCTGAAGTCGGCCTCGAGGTCGAGGTCGAGCTCGGCGCCGGCGAGCAGGTCCTCCGCCTTCTCGCCCCATTCGATCCGGCCGCGGCTCAGCCTCAGCTCGCCGCTCTCGGTCTGCAGGTGGCCGGCCTCGATGCCCGCGCCGGCCTCCTCCAGCCGACCTTCGACGCGCAAGCGGTGCGGCGGAACGCGCGTGGGCTCGGCCGGCTCCTCGGCGAACGAGGCGATCAGGCCCGGCAGATCGACCAGCTCGAGCGCGAAGCTGCCGCGCGACGCGCGCAGGGTCTCGAGCGGGCCCTCGCGGCCGAACGGCACCCTCGCCTCGCTCGCGGCGAGGCGGTTCTCGCCGCGCACGGCGCGCAGTCGATCGATCGAGAGCTCCTCGCGGGTGAAGGCGAACTTCGCCTCGAGCTCGCCGAGGTCGTAGCCGGCCCAGCGCGCGGCGGAGGCGGTGCCCTCGACGGCGCCCGACAGCTCGCGCGGCGGCGCGAAGGCGTGGGAGTAGCGACCGCGGACGTCGAGGATCCCCTCCGGCTTGGGCTCGTGGGCGGCCCAGAGGAAGCGCCAGCCCTCGCCGAGGTCGAGGCCGTCGAGGCGGTAGTCGAGCTCGAGGTGGCGCTCGCGGAACGAGCCGTCGATGCGCGCCCGGCCCGAGAATGCGGCGACGTGGAGCGCCCAGGCGAAGGCGCCGCGGGGGAGCTCGCGCAGGTCGACCTGCGAGTCGCTCAGGACCTCGCTGGAATCGAGCGCGAGCCGCTCGATCTCGATCACGCCGCCGCGCCAGGCGCCCGAGCCGCGCATCGAGCCGCTGCGCTCGCCGCCCTCGGGGCCGGTCCAGGTCAGCCGCTCGGCGGAGGCCGTGAGCGGCGAGACCTCGCCCGCGCGCTCGAGCTCCGCGCGGCCGCCGGCGATCGAGACGTGGCGGCCGCCCTCCAGCTCCAGCTCGAGCGCGAAGCCTTCGAGCGAGCCGCGCGGCAGGCGCACGGGCATCGCCCAGGACGGCGGCCGGCGCGGCTGGTCCGGCTTGCCCACGGTCAGGTCCGCATGGAGGACCACGTCCTGCGCCACGACGCTTTCCAGCCAATCCGCTTCGCCGCGGATCAGGCGCCAGAGCGAGAAGCCGGCGTCGATCCGGCGCGCCGTGAGCAGGCGTAATTCCTCCTCCGGCTTGCCCGCCTCGAAGCGCAGCCCGAGGAGCGCGATCGAGTGCACCAAGTCGCCCTCCACCGCCTCGATGGACAGCCGCCCGGCGCTCCGGGCCTCGATCCAGCGCAGGGCGAGCGGAACGAGGAGCTTGCCTCGGAAGAGATACAGCCCGCCGGCGACCAGGAGCAGGCCGAGGAAGACGAGCAGCGCCCACCCCGCGATCCGCCTCGTGCGGGAGCGTGGGGCTCGCGCAGGGGTGGGAGCCGTCGGTCCGGAGGTCATGTCCAGTGCCGGCGCGCCGGGGCGCGGGGGCATTCTAGGGAAGCGCAGCCCGTGCGCTCCCATTCCTCTCCGCTCGTCCCGCTTCACAGCGGCTTGACCGGCGACCATGCCGCCGGCATCAAAGGGGACCATGGCGCCGCGCCTCTCCGTCGCTCCGGCGGCCTCCTGCGCGCTCACGCGGTGAGTCCGAAGATGGAGGCCGGTTCGAGTTCGAGGAGTTCCTCCGAAGCAGCGCCTCCTGGCGCCTAATGCCATTGGCCCGCAACCCCGGGCGCTCCGCGCCGGTCCTCTCGCGGGCCGGTTCCGCGCGGGCGCCTTGTGCGCCTGGGCCAGTGCGCAAGCGCGGGAAGGCAACGACCGCCGCCGCGCCTCGACCGCGGGAGCCGGCCCCTTCACGCGAGCCCCCCGTAGACCGCCCGCGCAATGGCCTGGCCGAGGAGCACGGGGTTGGCGCCCACGCGCTCGCCCGCGGGAGGCGCCAGGGTGGAGGGACGCTTGGCGCGCGGCATCCGCTCGGAGTTCCTATCCTCCCGAAAGCCGTGAGCGCCGGTGCTTCCTCCGCCGCCTCTTGCCGCCGCGGCACCTTGGCGATAGCCTCCCCGCCTCGCCTCGGTCGGTCCGAGGCGTCCTCGTCGCATGGGTGTGGAGAACGGAGGGGGAACGTGCTCGTCGCCGATGGATGGGTGCCGGACCGCAAGGGCGCGTGCAGAGGCCCACTCAGCGGATCCAGCTCGCCAACGCATCGTCGCCGAGGGTTCGTCGCCAAGCACTGCATGGGCCCGAGCCAGTCCATTCTCCGAGTCTCTGACCGGGCGCGCGGTTCTCTGCCGCGGCCGACCGCGTGGCTTGTTGCCACGCACCTGTCGGCGTGGCCCACCTTGAGGTCCGGAAGACGGCGACTTCTTGGCCGACTTCGCCGTGATCTCAGTCGCATCACCTCGGAGGATCGAGCATGGCCAAGGCCAAGTCGAAGCGCTTCGCAAGCGTCTACGTGCACAAGGGGCCGAACATCACGACCTTGCAAGTCACGGTTCCACACAAGCCTACGGCGAAGGAGCTCGCAGTACTGCAGTCGTCGATCGCTGAGAAGATCATCAAGGACCTGACCGGCTGCTCCTGCCTCTCAGGGGCTATCGAGATGATCTTCCGCGATGAATTCGCGGATTCGATCCGCGTCGACATGAGCACGGGCGCCCTTCACTAGCCGTCACACGCCGTACGGCCGCGGGGTCGACAAGGCACCCACGGCCGTGCGGCGGTTGGCACCTCGGAGACCCGCTCGTGCATTCGCCCGACTGTCGCGCGCTCGTAGGGTTGCTCTACAACCCCGCCGTTCCCTATATCATCGACGCCGCTCCCGAGCTGGTCCAGTACATCGAGGTCGTGCCTGACCGGCTCTGGTACGACTTCGGCAACGACGATTCCCGCGGACGCTTCCACCGCGCCCACGGCGCCATCGAGACGCTCCGCCGCTGTTGCCGAGGGCGCGTGGTCGCTGGTCACGGGATCGGCCTCTCGCTTCCCAGCGCCATGCCGATCGATGGCCCCCTGCTCGACCAAGTGATCCGCACGCACCGCGATCTCGGCTTTGCCTGGTACAGCGAACACATGAGCATGTTCCTCGTGCCTCACGGCAGCGTGCCAAACGCGCAAGCCGGACTGGGGCTGCCGGTAGTTTACTGCCAGGAAACCCTGGACATCCTCTGTGACAAGATCAAGCGGCTGACGTCCGAACTGCGCTGTGAGATCCTTCTGGAGAACGGCGCCATCTTCGCGCCCATCCCGGACATGGACTACTCTGAGCCGGCGTTCTTCAACCGCCTCCACGACGAAGCCGGCTGCGGCATGCTGCTGGACCTGCACAATCTCTACGTGAATTGGCGCAACGGTGCACCCCACCCGCGCGAGTATCTGGCCGAGCTCGATCCCGGATTGGTCCAAGAGATCCACATCGCCGGCGGCGACGAGTTGGTAGGCTTCTACACGGACTCACACTCGCGTCTCACGCCCGCGCCGGTATGGGAGTGGGCGTATGAATTCCTGCCGAGATGTAATAACATTCGGGCGATCACCTACGAATTCCACGAATCGTACTTCGAACGGCTTGGCATTGACGCCCTCACGGCCGAGCTGGAGCGGATGCACGAGCTTGCGGATACCGTTGCTGCCCGGGCCGATCGATAGACTCGTCATGCTCGTCGAATTCCAGCAGGCCTTCGCCGACTTGGTAGCGTCTCCTGCCCTGTGCCGGGCGGTCCGCGACGACGCGTCGATCCTGGATCGTCGCTACGAGCTGACCGATCGCGAACGCACACGCCTGGTCGGCTTGGCACGTCATTCCGGAATGGCCTGTAGCTGCATGCTCTACCGCGCCAACCGGCTTGCGCCGTTGGTGATGAATCTCCCTCAACTGTGTCGCGCGCTGGGCGATCAACTGAGGCCGATTCTGGATGATTACTGGACTACCTATCCGAACTCCGACGTTCACTTCGTCGTCGAGTCACATCGCTTCTGCGAATTCGTCGCAAGGGAGCTTCGGCTCGGACGACCCCTTCCACTGGACGTCGGCACGGCAATCGAGACGGAAATGCCGCCGCTTGCCATGCGCTTTGAAGCGAGCTACACGGAAACGGCCCGTCGACCGCGGGAGTGACCCGCGCGGGTGCACGCGGCCGCACAGCCGAGGCGCAGCGAACGCGCACGTCGCGCCGGTCGATGATCGTCGCTGGTCCGAGAGGCCACACCGAGCGAAGTGGGTCGAGCTCCTGAAGAGCTTCGAGATCGACGTCTCCACCAGCCCCTGGTGCGGCGGAAAGCGCAAGCTCCACAGCGCTGCTCACCGGCGGAGCGGTCGTGCACAGGATCCTCGAGCATCTCGGCCTCCCCACCACGGCCCCGAGCCTCGCTCCGACCCGCGCCCCGCCCGAGCTCGAGTTCGACGGGTAGGCACCGCTCGCTCACCGCTCACCCTTCCGGACCGGCCACGAGAGCGCCGGGATGGGAGGCCCTTGCCTTGAACCCATCGGGGAGCCTTGCGACGCCTCTCCTGACTCCCGATCCGGCCGGCCATCTCGCGCTCGCCGGCCCGATCTCACCGGCCAGGCGCCTCCAGCGGACTCCGGGGAGCGGTTTGGCCCCTCGGGGTCATCCGCTTGGAGTTCGCATCCTTCGGTGGGAGCCGTCGGTCCGGAAGTCATGTCCAGTGCCGGCGCGCCGGGGCGCGGGGATTCCAGGAAGGCGCGACCCGCTCGCTCCCATTCCGCTCCCCTCGTCCGGCTTCACGGCGGCTTGACCGGCGACCTTGCCGCCGGCATCAAAGGAAGCCATGGCGCCGCGCGTCTCCGTCGCTCCGGCGCGCGCCTCGCAAGGCCTGAGGACCTACGAGGTGGAAGGCGTGAGGCTCGAGCTGAGCCGCAGGGGCCGCGCCTGGCGCTACGACCGGCCCGGGCTCGCGCGGCCCTTCCTGTTCGACGCCGTCGACGACCCGCCGATCGTCTTCGAGGCCCGGGTGAAGGCGGAGGAGGCGGTGGCGCGGCTCGCGACGCCGCTGCTCGTCCCGCCTAGGCGTTCGCTGCACCTGTGGCTCGCTTGGCCGCTCGAGGTGGCCGTGCTCGCTGGAGGGCACGAGATCGACGCGTTCCACCCGCGCATGCGGCGCACGCTCTTCGGGCCGGTCGGCGAGGGCGTCGTGCTCGCCGCCGCCGTGTGCGAGCCGGTGAGCTCGCCGGGCGAGGGCGCGCTCCAGGGCCGCCCGATCGCCGCGCTCGAGCTCTCGATCGAGAGCCGCGCCGACCACGCCGTCCCCGTGCCGCGCGTCCCGATCGAGGGCCGGCTCCTGAACCTGTTCCAGCGCCAAGGCTCGCTGGCCGCGGGCCAGGTCTCGCTCTTCCTGCTCGGCGCCACGCGCGCGCAGGCGGAGACGCGTCCGGGCCCGGCGCCGCCGGGTTTCTCGCTGGCCGTGGCCGCGCCGCTCCCCGCGGGGGGCGTGGTGCCGATCCACGGGCTGAGCTGGCTCCTGGACCAGACGCGCCACTCCGCGGAGTTCCCGCTGTGAGCCTCGCCTCGCTGCTGGGCCAGGACCCCGAAGCGGCCGCCGCGCAGGCGCCGCCCTTCACGCGCGAGGAGCTGATCCAGGCCTCGCTGATCCTGGTGGCCGGCGTCGCGGCGGCGTGGATCTTCGCCTTCCTCGTCCGCCGCCGCCTGGAGCGCCGCGGCATGCCGCACCAGGCGTTGGTCGCCCACAAGACGATCGCGTACCTGGGCACACTGCTGGTCCTGCTGCTCTTCGCGCGGCTCCTGCGCGTCGAGCTGACCACCTGGCTCGCCACCGCGGGGCTCCTGACCGTGGCCGTCGGCTTCGCGGCGCAGACCAGCCTCTCGAACCTGATCGCGGGCATCTTCCTGCTGGTCGATCGGCCGTTCCAGGTCGGCAGCGCGATCGAGATCGACGGCCGCGCCGGGGTGGTCGAGGAGATCACGCTGCTCTCCACGTTCGTGCGCACCTTCGACAACATGCGCGTGCGCTGGCCGAACGAGGTCGTGCTCAAGGCGACGATCGTCAACCACGCGCACTACGCGGCGCGGCGCGTCGACCTGCGCGTGGGGATCGCCTACGGGAGCGACGTCGAGCGGGCGCGGGCGGTGCTGCTGGAAGCGATCGCGGCGCTGCCCGAGGCGCTACTCGATCCGCCGCCTGAGGTGTGGGCGCGCGCGTTCCAGGACAGCGCGATCGAGCTGGAGACGCGCACCTGGGTGGCGCGGACGGATTTCCTCGCGGCGCGCTCGCGGCTGGTGGCCGCGATCAAGGACGCGCTGCTCGGCGCCGGCTTCGAGATCCCCTTCCCCCAGAGCGGCGTGTGGCTGCGCAGTCAGCCGGAAGGCGCCGCCGAAGGGCCTGCCTGAGCCCATGATTTCGGCCTCCATCAAGGAAATCGTAATCCTTGCCGAGCGCGCTCGGGACGGATCCGATTTGGATCCGCGAGCTTCGCGGTGTCATAGTCGCGGCTTCCCCTCTCGACAGGAGAAGCCCCCCCAT
>DATKBQ010000239.1:0-7246 GCA_035546375.1 Planctomycetota bacterium
GCGCGGGGCGGGGCGGCGGCTCTTCGACGGGCGTGAAGTCGATCGCGCCCCCTTGGCGCGCGTTCTGGCCCAGATCGGCGAGCAGCGCCTCGACGGATGCGTAGCGGTCCTCGGGCGCGATCCGCAGGCAGCGGCTCAGCGGCTCGCGCAGGCGCTGGGGGAAAGCGGCCGGCAACTCGGGCGGCCGGTCGTTCACGCGTACCACGATGCCGAGCGACTCCACCGGCTGGAACGGGAGCCGGCCGGCGATGCACTCGTAGAGGATCACGCCCAGCGAGTAGAGGTCGGCGCGGTGATCGGCGACGCGGTTGAGGATCTCCGGCGCCATGTAGTGGGGCGTGCCGCGCCCGAAGCTCAGGGTGCGCCGCCCGTCGGCCATCAGCCGCGCGAGGCCGTAGTCGCCCACGCGCGCCAGCTCGCCGCGCAGGAAGATGTTCGAGGGCTTGAGGTCGAAGTGCACGAGGCGCCGCTGGTGGAGCGCGTGCACGCCGCGGCAGGTCTGCACGAAGGCGCTGAAGGCCTCGCGGCGGCCCAGGCCTCCGCGCCGCAGCCGCCGCGCGAGCGTCTCCTCGCCCGCGTAGCCCATGACGAGAAAGGGCACGCCCGCGACGGTGCCGACGTCCTCGATCGTGACCAGGTTGGGGTGGTCGATCGAGGCGAAGAACGCGACTTGGCGCAGCTCGCGCTCGATCACGTCGCGGTCGCGCTCGTCCTGCAGCAGGAGGAACTTGACCGCGTAGGGCTTGCCGATCGAGACCTTGCGCGCCTTGTAGACCTCGCCGAACGCGCCGCCGCCGAGGCGGTTCTCGATCTCGTAGCCGGGCAGGAAGCCGGGCCGGCGCAGCTCGCGGTAGAAGGACTCGAGGTCCATCGTCTCGGTTTCGGTGCGCATGGCGTGCGTGCATGGACCTGGCCGAGGTCCAGCGGCCCCACGGGATGCGTTCTCGCACGCTCGGCAGTCGGCAGCCAGTTACAGTTCGTTAAACGCCGCAGTGCGATCGAATGGCGTTCGTATCCGCCCCGCCCGAATGACCGTGCCTTCACGATCGCGTTCCGGGCGCACCGCTCACGGAACGGGTCGGATCGAGAGCCCGAGCGGGCGCGGGCCGCGCGAGCGCGCGAGCGTCAGGTCGACTCGCTCGGAAGGCGGGAGGTCGACGGCGAGGCGGGTCAGCGGCGATCCGTCCTCGTCGCCGCCGAGGCGGCGCAGGCCGGTCTCGGACGAGAGCCATAGTCGAGCGCCCTCGAGCTCCAGCTCGATCGGCGGATCCAAGCTGGGCGCCGGCACGTGCGCCGAGGCCTTCAGGCCGATCGTCGCCCGCCCGGCGGGCGCGGGGGCGAGCAGGAGGATGCGCATCGCACCCGCGCACTCGGCGCCGTTCTCCAGCTCGAGCACGGCCGAGCTGGAGGAGGAGTCGGGCAAGCGGAAGCGGAAGCCGAGGTTGCTCGCGAGCTGGACCTGGTCGCCCTCGGCGAGCTCACGCGGCGATCCCGCGAGCGGCCGCCCGCCGAGGCGGATCTCGCGCGCGTCGAGGGCCTCGATCGACCAGCTCGGCCCGGCGTGGAACGAGCCCGGGCTGTAGGCGAGCCGCGCGTGCTCGGTCTCCACGTCGGCGAGGAACGGGAGGCCGGCGCTGCCGCCGCGCGCGTGGCCGATGACCAGCTCGCTCGCGCAGGCGACGAGGAACTCGCCCGAGTCGTCCACGCCGAGCATGAAGCGCGGCTGGGGCCCGGCGGGCGTGCTGCGCGGGCGCGCCGTCGAGACCCGGCGCTCGGTGCGCGGGGGCGCGGAGCTCCTCTGGCGCCGCATCTCGGACAAGAGCCGCCGCAGCGACGGGTCGTCCCGGGGCTCGTTGGATGCGGCTGGGGATTCCGCCGGCGCCGGATCGGCCGCGAGTGGCTCCGGCGCGCGGCCATGGAGCTGCTGGAGTGCTTGGGCGCGCATGCGCGCGGCCCGGCGGCTGCGCGACAGCTCCGGGGCGGCGAGGATGCGGAGCGCGCTCTCGAGCCGCTGCGCGCTCAGCTCGCGGCGCGCCTCGCGCAAGAGCACGATCCGGCGCAAGGGGAGCGGAACACCAGCCATCAAGATCGAGCGCGCATCGGGTCTACGCCGATCGGACCCGACATTTCGGATCCTTAATGTTCGGCCGCCCGGATCGCCGCGGGCGCCAGGTGCGGCTCAGGGAGACGTGACCACGCCGCCGCCCGCCTGGCGCGCGGCGAAGAAGGCCTTGCGGGCGCGCCCGAAGAGGTCCTCGCGCTTGCGGACGTCGGGGTGGGGATGGAACGAGATCCCGACCGCGATCTGCAGCGGGTCGCCGACCAGGTCGCGCAGCCCGAGCTCCGTCGCGCTCTCGCCGACCCGGCGCGCCAGGACCTGGGCGCCGTCGAGGCCGGTGTTCGGCAAGAGGAAGAGGAACGAGCTCACGTCGAAGCGCCCGAGGACGTCGGTGTCGCGCGAGCTGCGCAGGAAGATGCCCGAGAGCTCGCGCAGGACCTGCTCCGAGGCCTCGCCCTCGAAGCCGAGCATGACGCAGGCGAGCGGCTGGGCGAAGCGCTGCGCGCGCTTGAACTCCTCCTCGAGCTTGTAGTGGAGGAAGGCGTAGTTGAAGAGGCCGGTCTCGGGGTCGGTCAGCGCGCCGACCAAGCCCGTGTCCGCGCCGCCGGAGATGTCGCGCAGGAGCTCTTCGGGCAGGACCGGCTCCTTCCCGCGCTCGCGCTTGGCCTCGGCCAGCTCCGGCGCCGGCGCAGCCTCGCCGGTCAGCACGCCGCGCAGATCGCTGGAGGTCAACGGGAGCGGCAGGGTCCCGGTCGCGCCGCAGAAGTGCGCGATCGGCTCGGCCAGAGCGCGCTCGCGGCGGACCACGACGTAGGTGCGGCAGCCTGTGCGTCCGGCCAGGCGCCGGCAGGCCTCGTAGACGTTCTCGCCCGAGAGCGCGCCGTCGAGCAGGATGACGTCGCCCGCCGGCGGCGGCGCGCCGAGGAGCTGGTCCACCCCGGAGCCGTGCGCGGCTCTCCAGCCCCCGAGTTCGCGGACCGCATCACCCGCGGAGGCGAAGAAGCCCTGGTCGCGGGTGACGACGTGGACGGTGCGGACCGCTTCGCTCGCCTTCTTCCTGCCGGCGGGTGTCATGGACGGGGATGCTGTCGCCTGCGCGGGGGCGCGTCAAGGGCGGGCGGGAGCCCCAGGAGCCCGACCACCGGAGTGAGGCGGCTCCATCGGCTCCATCATGGGTCGCGGACGATTGAGCGCACGGCTCCATGCTACAAGCGGGAGGCTGACGGTTCTCCTCATTCCATCCTTCGTCGTGCCATTCGGGCGCGAAGCTCTTCCTACCTGAATTCCGCGGTAGGTTCGGCCGTCTGCGGCCGAACCGGACGCGGAATCCGGCGGCCGTACTCGGCCGCCGAAGCGCGCGAAGCGCGCCTCTGCACCGATGCCGAGGACGCCGAGAGAACGAAGCGGTGCGCTCGAGATGTTCCCCGAATCCAAGGAACGACCGAACGACCCCGGCGGAACGGAAGCGGCCGTTCGGCGGCCCCCGGCCGTGCGTTTGATTGGGGAGACATTCGCCGGCGGCTCCTCTCCATGACTGCGGGCACTCGTGCGTGGTTAGCGGATCTCTCGGTGAAGTCCGCGCGTGCCCCCGGCCACGCCCCGCAGGCGGTGCAGGGGCGCGCCTTCGCGCGCTTTCGCAGCCGAAGACGGCTGCGAGATTCCGCGTCCGGTTCGGCCGAAGACGGCCGAACCTACCGCGGAATTCAGGTAGGAAGAGCTTCGCGCCCGAAGGAGAGGGCGACGTGAGTCGTGCAACGGCTTGACGGCTCCTCCGGGCTCGACGTGGGCGTTGCGTCGCGCACGTACTTTTCGTGGCGCACGCTGTCTCCTCGTTCGCGATCCGATCGGCCGAGCGTGTGGATTCCGCAGCCGCGGCGCGAAGCCGTTTCGCCCCTACCCCGCCATCTCGTCCAGCCACTCCGCCGGCATGTCGTAGTTGGCATAGACGCTCTGGACGTCGTCGTTCGCCTCCAAGGTCTCGATCAAGCGCAGCACCCGGCGCGCGTCGTCCTGGCTCACCACCGGCACGCGGCTCTGGGGCACGTAGGCCAGCTCGGCGGAGAGGAACTTCGCGCCGCGCTCCTCCAGCGCGCGCTTCAGCGCGATGAACTCGTTCGGCGAGCCCTGCAAGATCGCCGCCTCGCCGTCGAGCTCCACGTCGTCCGCGCCCACCTCGAGCGCCAGCTCGGTCAGGGTATCCTCGTCGCGGCCCTCGCGCTCGATCACGAACTGCGAGCGCAGCTCGAAGAGGAACGACACCGACCCGGGCGAGCCGAGGTTCCCGTTCCCGCGGTCGAAGATGTACTTGATGTCCGGCGCCGTGCGGTTGCGGTTGTCGGTGAGGCACGTGACCAAGAGCGCGACGCCCCCCGGCGCGTAGCCCTCGTAGACCAGCTCCTCGAAGGCGTCGCCCTCCTTTGAGCCCGTCCCGCGCTGCAGCGCCCGCTCGATCGTGTCCTTCGGCATGTTCGCCGCGCGGGCCTTCTCGAGGGCGTACTTGAGCTTGAGATTGGTCTCCACCTCCCCGCCGCCGGTGCGCGCCGCCGAGATGATCCCGCGCGCCAGCTTGCTGAAGACCTGGCCGCGCTTGGCGTCGACCGCGCCCTTGCGGCGGGCGATGTTCGCCGAGTGCGAGTGGCCGGCCATCCCCGCTGGGCCGCGCGATCAGCGCTTCGAGAACTGGAAGCCCCGGCGGGCGCCGCGGCGGCCGTACTTCTTGCGCTCTTTCATCCGGCTGTCGCGCGTCAAGAGGCCCTGGTCGCGCAGCACGCCGTCGTAGCTCGAGTTCAGCCGCTTGAGCGCCCGAGCGAGCCCCAGGCACACCGCGTCCGCCTGCCCCGCCGGTCCTCCGCCGGAGACCGTGCAAGTGACGTCGTAGCCCTCGCTGTTCCCCGTCGCCACCAGCGGCGCCACCGCGCGCTTCTGCTGCTCGAGCACCGTGAAGAACTCGTTCATCGGCTTCTCGTTGACCACGAAGCCGCCGCCTCCCGAGCGCAGGCGCACGCGCGCCACCGCCGACTTCCGCCTGCCCAGGCCCCACAGGAACGTCCCGTTCATCGCCGCGAGGCCTCCACCTTCTCCGGTTTCTGCGCCGAGTGCGGGTGGTCCGCTCCGGGGTACACCTTCAAGCGCCGCAGCATGTCGTGCCCGAGGCGCGTCTTGGGCAGCATGCGCCGCACGGCCAGCGCCACGATGTCGTTCGGCCGGCGCTCGCGCAGCTCCTCCATCGAGACGTCCTTGATGCCCCCGGAATAGCGCGTGTAGTGCGCGTAGCTCTTCTGCTCGCCCTTGCGGCCGCTCACCCGCGCGAGACGCGAGTTGACCACGACCACGTGCGCCCCCGTGAGCTCGCTGGGGGTCCAGGTCGGGCGGTCCTTGCCCATGAGGTTCATGGCGATGCGCGTCGCCATCCGCCCGAGGTTGTGCTCGGAGGCGTCGTAGAGGAGCCAGCGCTCCTCTGCGGCGGAGGCCTTGACGTGGGTGGACTTCGATCGGATCGCGTTCATCTTGGCTCGCTTGGCGCCGCACGGTCCCGCGGGGACCGCCGCGGACGCAGCGGGGCGAAGAGACTAACCACGGCCCGCCGCCCCATCAATCCCCCGCCGAGCCCAGCCCGGTTTATTCACCAGGCGGCGAGCGAAACGTCGCAAATGCTCCCTGGATGCAAGGCAGGCGACGGAGGGCACCGGAGACGACCTTGACCGGTCGTCGAGGAGCTAGGGCGGAGCCTAACGCAGCAGGCGCCGGCAGTTGCGGCGTTGCAGCCGGCGGCTGGTGAATCATCCGGGCTAGCCCGGGATCGGCGCGCCGGCGTGTCAGAAGCCGACCAGCCGGACCCACGCGCCGCCCTCCAGCGGAGGGTCCCGCTCGAGGGCGAGGTCGGGCCGCGGGGCCACCCTTCCGATGAAGAGCCCGACCCCCAGCGGCAGCGCGGGCTGGATCCATCCCGGCGGCGCATCCCCTCCCGGCGCGGCGTCCGGCAGCGGCTCGCCCTCGGGCCACGGCCCGTGGGCGCTCCAGGAGCCCTGCGGGTCGCGCACCCAGGTCGCCTCGAAGCTGGCCCAGCCGTTTCGCCCCGGCTGGAGCGCGCGCCCGGCCGGATCGAAGGCGTCGATCGCGAACAGGGCCGGCTGCGCCTCGCCGCGGGCGCCGCGAACCCTCCACGAGGTCGGTACCGCGCCGAAACCCTCGGCGGCGAACCGTAGCGGCGTGCGCGGCGGCTCGCTCTCCAGGCGCAAGGGAAGCCGCGGTCCGAGCTCCAGCTCCGGCCGCGCCGCGTCGACCACGATCCACCTCCCGCTGGCCCCGTCGCCGTCGAAAAGGCGCAGCCGGGCGGCGGGCTCGCCGTGCGCGAGCGAGAGGGCGAGCACGAGGCCCGCGCCGAGCGCTCCCACCCCCAGCACGAGCGCCGCGCGCGAGCGCAGGCGCAAAAGCAGGGCCAAGAGCGCAGCTGCGGCGAGGAGCGCCGAGAGCGGCGGCCGCGTCGCCGGCGCCGCGATGGCGGGCAGCGGGCGCCCCCGCAGCGCGGCCGGCAGCGAGCGCCACGCTTCGGCGCGGCGCTCGCGATCTTCTTCGTCCCACCCGAGCCAGCGCGCGCGTCCCTCGCCGGCCGCGGCGATCCGCGGCTCCAGGGCGGGCGCCACCTCCCAGGCCGGCAGCGGAACGCGCAAGCTCGCGCGCTCGCCCGGGGCGAGCGGGCCCTGCAGCCGGGCCTCGCCGGCCGGCGGCAGCGCGACGCGCAGCTCCTCGAGCGGACCCTCCAGCTCCACGCGGCCGAGCGCGAGGCGCCCGACGCGCTCCTGCGCAGCGCCCGCCGTGCCCGTGAGCGCGCCGAACAACGCGAGGACGGCGAGGCCCGCCCTCATCGCTCCGCTGGAGCCCGGCTCCCCCCCAGCGCGCAGAGCCCGAGCGCGATCGCGGCCGGGATCCACGGCGCGAGCGTCCACGGCGAGGTCGCGCCCGAGCGCAGGCGCTCCGCCGCCGCGTTCCGCGCGCACCAGCCGAGCGGGGTCGAGCCGGCGAGGAGCTCCACCGGCCGCGGCAGCGCACGCGCGGGCGCCCCTAGGCGGAGCGAGGCGGCGAAGAGCGGCACGGCGACGAGCGCGAGCCAAGCCCAGGCCCGCAGCCGCTCCGCGCGCTCGGCGGAAGTCGCGCGCTCCGCCGATGCCGCGCGCCCCACTGCGCGCC
>DATKBQ010000240.1:0-3747 GCA_035546375.1 Planctomycetota bacterium
CGGAAGTACAGGTCGCTGCGGAAGCGCCCCTCCTCCACCTCGCGCGCCAGGTCCTTGTTCGTGGCGGCGACGATGCGCACGGACACGCGGATGTCGCGCGTGCCGCCGACGCGCCGGAAGGCCTTGTCCTCGAGCACGCGCAGGAGCTTGCCCTGCAGGCCCGGCGAGAGGTCGCCGATCTCGTCGAGGAAGACCGTCCCGCCGTCGGCCAGCTCGAACAGGCCCTTCTTCTGCGCCCGCGCGTCGGTGAAGGCACCGCGCTCGTGGCCGAAGCGCTCCGACTCGAGCAGCGCCTCGGGCAAGGCGGTGCAGGTGATGTTCATGAAGGGCTTGTCGCTGGCCGCGCCGGCGAAGTGCAGCGCGCGCGCGACGAGCCCCTTGCCGACGCCGCTCTCGCCGAGCAAGAGGATCGTGCTCGCCTCGCTGGGCGCGACCCGGTGGATCAGTCGCACCACCTCCTGCATCCCCGCGCTGCGCGCCACGAGGTTCTCCAGGGCGCCATCGCGGCGGGCGTCCTCGCGCTGGCGAGCGACCTCCTCGCGCAGGTGGCCGGCCTCGAGGGCGCGCGCGACGGTCTGCAGGAGCTCCTCCATCTCGAAGGGCTTCCCGACGTAGTCGTAGGCGCCGTGCTTCATCGCCTCGACCGCGCCGCCGATCGAGGCATGGGCCGTGATCATCACCACCGGCGTGCGCGGCGAGGTCCGCTGCAGCTCGCGCAGCACCTCGATCCCCGAGCGGTCGGGCAGCTTGTAGTCGAGCAGCACCAAGTCGGGCATGTCCCGCGCGATCGAGGCCAGGGCCTCGCCCGCCGTGCCCGCCTCCTCCGTCGCGTAGCCCGAGTCCCTCAGGGCCTGGGACAGGCCCCTGCGGATCAAGCGCTCGTCGTCGACCACCAGGATGCGCGCAGCCATGCCGGACCGATCTCGTTCGGGGACCGCGGGGGATTCCCCCGCACACTGTGAAGGATTCCGCACGTCGACCTCTCAGGGTGCTCGCCGCGCGGTGTCCGCACGGAGGAAGCACATGGCTTGCCACTCGGCAGGGTTTTTGAGACGGCGCGGGGGCCGAAGGGCCGCCAGCGCGTGGAACGGATGCAGGAGAACGGACGCGGCGACGCCGCGGAGGGCCCGGCGGGAGCGGGGGGAATGCCGGAGAAGGCGCTGCTCGGGGATCTCGCCGTCAACCTGGCGCACGAGATCAAGAACGGCCTCACGGGCATCTACGCCGCGATGCAGATCCTCGCCGGCGCGCTCCCGCCGGGTGATCGCAAGCGGGCCTGGTTCGACGAGGGTGCGCTCGAGATCAAGCGCCTCGACGCCACGGCGCAGGACCTGTTGAGCTTCGCCGGCCAGCCGGCGCCGCAGCGCACGCCCGCCGACCTGGGGGACCTCCTGCGCTCGGTCGCACAGCGCGCCCGCAACCGGCCCGAGGTGCGACCCCACCGGATCGAGGTCTCGGCGCCGCCGGACCTCGTGGTGGCGCTCGACCCGGTGCTCCTGGGCCAGGCGCTGCTCAACCTGGTCGGGAACGCCGCCCAGGCGATGCCGTCGCCGGGCTCGATCCGGCTCTCGGCGCGGCGCGCGGAGGGCAGCGTGCAGATCGAGATCCAGGACAGCGGGCCCGGCATCCCGCCCGAGCACCTGGACTCGATCTTCGTGCCCTTCTTCACCACCAAGAGCCGCGGCACGGGGCTCGGGCTCCCGATCGCGAAGAAGAACGTCGAGGCCCACGGCGGGACCCTGCGCGCCCGCAACCTGGAAGGCGGAGGCAGCGCGTTCACGGTCGAGCTGCCGGCGGCGGAAGTCGAGCTGGCCGAACGCTGAGCTGCCGGCGCAGGTCCGGGGCGATGCGGCTCTCCCCGCGGTGCGAGGGATCGCGCGGTCTCGGGTTCGTTTGCCCACGCAGGCAAGTTACGGCCGAGCGGCGTGCCGGATCTCTGGGCCACTGTGTGTAGACGGGCGGGGACAAGTGCGTATTCGTTCGCGCTTCGCGGGAAAGCCCCCGGCCGGCGGCGGCGCGCTCGCACTCGTTGGGCCGCGACTACGCACTGCGGCCCATCTCGGGGGCGCGCGGACAGCCGATAGAGTCGCCGGCATGAACGAGCGACGCGCAGGGAAGGGTCGCGGCGAGGCGGTGCGCATCGCGGCGACGGTCGGACACGGACTCCCGACATGAACGCCATCGATCTCGTGCGCTCCCGCGAGGAGCTGGCCCTGGCGCGCGCCGTGCTCTACCGCTTCGCGAGCGACCTCTTCCGCGATCCCCTTCCCGAGCGCGAGGCCGAGTGGCAACGCCAGTCCGCCGGAGTCCTCGCCTCTCTCGAGGTGTGCCAGGAATCCGGCTCGCCGGCCGCGCTGGCCACGGCGTTGGAGGCCTGCGTCTCGGGCGCAAGCGGCGCCGGGCAGGCGCCCGCGGGTCCTTCCGCGCGGTCCGGCCTCGACCTGGCGGCGCAGCCCTACGAGACCGAGTGGCTGCCGGCCGCCGGGGACTTGGGGAGGTTCCACCACATCAGCGACATCGCCGAGCTCTACCGCGCGTTCGGCCTGGAGCGGATCGGGAGCGACCAGCGCGCCGATCACCTCTCGGTCGAGCTGGCCTTCATGCACTTCCTGTGCGTCAAGGAAGCCTACGCGGAGGAGAACGCGCTCGCCGATCTCGCCTCGATCTGCCGCGACGCGGAGCGCGGTTTCCTCGGCGAGCACCTCGCGCGCTGGGCGCCATCCTTCTGCGCGCAGATCGCGCGAGCGGGCGAGCGAGGCTTCCGTCCGGGCGCCGCGAGCTTCGTGCAGGCCTGGCTCGCCGACGAGAGCCGGCGCCTGGCCACGGTGCACGACGAGCGCCGCGCCGCACCGCCAGCGAGCGCGAGCTCGCCGGCAGCCCGCTGCGGCGATTGCCGGCACACGCTTCCCTGCTCGGAGCGGACCTCGGCCCAGGGAGCGGACCTTGGCCAGGCTTGAGCTCGCTCCGGAGCTGATGGCGGAGGCGCTCCTGTGCGCCATCGACTCGGCCGAGGAGCGCGGTACGCCAGCTGCCGAGGCCTGGCACCAGGATCTCGCGGCCTTGAGCGCGCTCCCGCCGATCCCCGACCGCGAGCGAGCCTTCGCCGCCCTGGTGGCGGACTGGTTCGAGCGCCTGGCGCTCGACGTGGCGCTGCGCGCCGCCCTGGAGCTCGGCTCGCGCATCTCGAGCCGGATCGACGTCCTCTACGTGCGCCGCGCCGCGCGCGCCTCCGACGAGGGCGCGAAGCTCTTCGACCGGCCCGCGGCGCACGGGAACGACTCCTGCGGCGTGCGCTTGGTGCTCTCCGTGCTGCCCGCGCGGTTCAAGGAGCCGCGCGCTCTCTTCGAGCTGGCCGCGCGGGAGCTGCTGCACGCCGAGGACCTCCTCGACCCGGCCTTCGGCCATCGGGCGGTGCTCTCCGTGAACGTCGCGGACGACCCGGCGGGCGCCGAGCTCGTGGACGAGCGCGTGCGCGTCCTGTAGGAAGCGCGCGTCTCCGGCCGGCTGGCGCGGCTGCGAAGCTCCGCCGCCTGCGCGCCGCCGGCGCCCGCGGCGTTCCGGAGCGCATTCGCCGGCTGGACCGGCCCGGCGGCGCCTAGGCGGACCGATGCTTCGGGCTACCGCTCAGAGACGGACGACGATCCCCGCCGAGAAGCTGTCGGCGTCGCCGGTGTTCTTGCCGTCGTCGGTGGTCCGCCACATCCCGGTCACGCCGAAGCCGTCGGTCACGCGCAAGTAGCCGCCGAC